>JAQBOY010000275.1 GCA_028287805.1 Mucilaginibacter sp. | reverse complement strand
GCAATGTAAAGCATGCGGCCAGCGGCTTTTTAGCAGAAGTGCATCATCATGGCTGGCATAAACCAGATATTAGCAAATTTGAGGCAAGGAAATTTAACGGATATCACCGCGAAGACGGGAGTGTAGGTACTGCCAATTATTGGTTAATTGTACCCATGGTTTTTTGCGAGAACCGGAACGTAATAGTTTTACAGGAAGCTTTAATAAAACCCCTTGGCTATGGGCATAAAAAAACGTATGAGCTAAAGGCACAAAACCTGATAGAGAAAATCAAATCGGGAGGAAGCATTGATGAAATTTTATTTACCGAGGTAGAACCGTCAGGTACGGCTTTAGGCAGTGCAAAAATATTTCCTAATGTGGATGGCATTAAGTTTTTGTCGCATACCGGTGGCTGTGGTGGCATACGCCAGGATTCAGAAACGTTGTGCGGTTTATTAGCGGGTTATATTACGCATCCCAATGTTGCAGGCGCGACGGTTTTAAGCCTGGGCTGCCAAAACGCGCAGGTTAGCATATTGCAGGCTGAAATACAAAAACGTTCGCCAGGTTTTAACAAGCCGCTATATATCCTTGATCAGCAGAAAACAGGCACAGAAGATGATATGCTTGACCAAGCCATACGCCAAACGCTTGCTGGGTTAATGCTGGCCAATAATAATAGCCGCCAACCGGCCCCGTTAAGTAAATTAATCATAGGCCTTGAATGCGGCGGATCAGACGGCTTTTCAGGCATTTCTGCAAACCCGGCTATTGGGTATACATCAGATCTGCTGGTGAGTTTGGGCGGTTCGGTGATATTATCAGAATTCCCGGAATTATGCGGCGTAGAGCAAAATATAATAGACCGGTGTGTAGACAAAGAAAAAGCTAATCGTTTTACCAGCCTGATACGTACCTATAGCCAGCGCGCCGAAGAGGCGGGCTCGGGTTTTGATATGAACCCATCGCCCGGAAATATAAAAGATGGTTTGATAACTGATGCCATTAAATCGGCAGGCGCTGCCAAAAAAGGCGGTACTTCGCCGGTGGTTGATGTATTAGATTATCCCGAAAAGGTTACTAAACCGGGGCTTAACCTGCTTTGCACGCCCGGCAATGATGTAGAGTCGACCACTGCCGAAGTGGGGGCAGGCGCCAACATTGTATTGTTTACAACAGGATTAGGGACACCTACAGGTAATCCGATTACACCTGTGGTAAAAATTGCAAGTAACACCAGTCTTTATAACCGGATGAATGATATTATTGACATTAATACAGGCACCATCATAGAGGGAGAAGAAACCATTCAACAGGCAGGCGAACGCATACTCCATTATGTGATAAAAGTAGCTAGCGGCGAAATTGAGGTTAGTGCGGTGAGCCACGGGCAGGATGATTTTATACCATGGAAAAGAGGGGTGTCTTTGTAATGTCAATATAAATTAATGGTGATACAAATTTAAAATCTTTATGAAAAATAGCATTCAGTTATGTAAGGCAGCAGGTATGATTGCACTGGCACTTTTTACTCAATTGGCCTGCGCGCAGGATTTAACCCAGATAGACCCGCAACCATTTGCAGATAATGCA
The DNA here is from genome assembly GCA_028287805.1 of Mucilaginibacter sp. Classification (GTDB taxonomy): domain Bacteria; phylum Bacteroidota; class Bacteroidia; order Sphingobacteriales; family Sphingobacteriaceae; genus Mucilaginibacter. The sequence continues at coordinate 16,969 of JAQBOY010000275.1, read as the reverse complement.
GGCCATTGGTACAGTATTTCTGATAAAGGCAATATCATTAATGCAAGGCCCGGTCGACCGAAATATAAACCAACCGAACTGGTAAATATTGGTGATAACATCCTGTTGTTTCAGAAAACAAATGGTGGCTGGCCCAAAAACTATGACATATTTGCTGTATTGACCCCCAATCAGAAAGATAGTGTAGCAGCCGCAAAAGGCGAATTAAAAACCACCTTTGACAATGGCAGTACCTATACGCAGATAGCCGCTTTAGCAATTGTTTATCACCATATCAAAGATGAAAAATATAAAGCTTCGGCTTTGAAGGGTTTAAACTTCATTTTATCGGCGCAATATAAAAATGGTGGCTGGCCCCAGTATTACCCCCTTGAATCGGGTTACAGTCGTGAAATTACCTTTAATGACGGTGCTTATGAAGGTATAATGGAATTGCTGAAGGATATCCTCGACAATAAGCCTCAATATGGGTTTATAGATAATAAATATCGCGCAAAAATTAAAGCAGCCTATGATAAAGGGATGGATTGCATAATTAAAACGCAAATAAATGATGCCGGAAAACCTACTGCCTGGTGCCAGCAGTATGATGAAGTTACTTTACAACCTGCCTGGGCGCGTAAATTTGAACCACCAAGCATCTGTAATAAGGAGAGTGCCGACCTGGTGTTATTTTTAATGAGTATCGATAATCCTTCAAAGCAAATTGTATATGCGATACAAAACTCCGTGGCCTGGTTCCAGGATTCAAAAATTTATAATACAAGGATAAATACCATCCCCGCCCCGCGGATGCAGACACCCTTCCGGATTTCTACAAGCGACCGCGTTGTGGTGACCGATCCAACTGCGCCGCCTATCTGGACACGCTATTATGAGCTAAAAACACATCGCCCGTTATTTTGCAATCGCGACAGTAAAGTAGTTTACACACTTGCCGAGGTTGACCGCGAACGGCGCGATGGCTATGGCTGGTATATTTATTCGCCGCAACAGGTGTTAAATAAATACCCTGAGTGGCAAAAGAAGTGGGCAAGTGATAGCAATGTATTGCAGAAGAAGTAAATTGCTTGCACAGGGAAGTTTGGAGTTTATAACTCGAACCTACGAAAAGGTATTAATCAGATGAACAACAGGCTTGGGCCGAAAACTTCCTTGGGCTAAAAGCCGAGACCTATAAAAAAGTATCCAATTCATTTTTTTGTTTTAGTCAATTGAAGTTAGTAAAACGTAATCAAAGAGACGAGAAAGGTCCACGTTGTTTTGATTTGTTACTAACAATAAGTGTTTGAAAGCCGCGTTGCCTAATTAATCCCGACGGAAATGTAATTGTCTGGTTTTTCAGAGAGAATGGTTGCTTTTTCCTGATAATTCAGGGACGAGGAGTTAGCGTTTAAAATAGACAAATTTGCTAAATCAAACAAAATTGTTATTACTAACTTAGTTGAAGGAAATTTTATAATAATAAATAATTGGACAATGCTTCATCGCCGTAAAGCTTTTTTAAATAGAAGAGTTTGGTTAACCTAATTAAATTTCCTCGATGCTGACTACAAACATGACTTAAGCAAGCTGATGTTTTTTGCTTAAATAAATACTATCTCTGAGGTAATACTGAATGAGTAAATACATCAAGAATTAATTAATATCTGATAATGAGGCTAATAACCTCAAATCATCCATAAACTGGAAAAAAAATTTGAACAACCATGTCGCGCCAAAAAAGAAGATCAATCTGGAATGTTTATCTTGACGAAAAAGGCGAAAAACGATAAGTTTTCCACACTTTAAAGCGTCTGTATTTTTGTTACTGGTTTGTAACTAAAAAATTATAACTTACTGATAATAAATTGAAAAAACTTTATGTATTGGTAAACAGGGGTGCAAAATCAGCTTCTACAACATTAGTAATTGGTTGTCGTAATCCTTAGGCTGGAAATCCTGTGACTTTTTTTCATACGCTCTACTTTTTAAAAAAGTTGCGAACGACTTCAGGTAGTTTATCAAAACCAATGGTTCCACAGATTTTATAGTATAGATTTCAAAGTTTAAAATTTGTACACTTATCACAAAAGTAAAACGGCATTGCTTATCTTAAAAAAAATGACAAACTGTCGAACAATACTTTGAAAAACAACTATTTATCTTTATTTTAGAGTTGAATTTACAGCTATAAAAAAATAGTGCGGCATTCGTTGTGACGGGAATTGGATAGATGTGTAAATGATTGATTATTAAATATATTATAGGGCTGGGTTCGAATCCCTCCCTCACCGCTGATTGAATAGTCAAATAATACCAAAAGCCTGTAAGTCATATATTTGCAGGCTTTCTTCATTTTCGGGCGTTGGCGCAAGTTAGCCTGATGTTAAAACCGCAAGGATAAAAAGACGGTTGCCAAACTAACAGCTAATGTAATTTGGCCAAAGAATGATCATAGGCTCGTAGAGTCCCACTTATTAATCATAATAATACTTTCATGCAATCCTTCGCTGATCTCATGTAATACGTCATCTTCGCCTTTGTGGGCCGGCATTAATAAATGTACGGATAAGGCCGTTTATCCTAAAAGTCCCTGTAAGCATCAATGGCTACTTTCACATATTCGCTTCTGTATTGATGTGGTTGCTTGCCTATGACCATTTTAAACTGCTTATTGAAATTAGATAAGGTTTGAAAACCACATTCATAGCCTATTCGGTCAATGTTCAATTTTTCTTCCTTAAGTAATTTACAGGCGTACTCAATCCTGATCTCTTTAAGAAAATCTGAAAATGATTTATATACACGCGTTTTAAAATACCTGCTAAAAGAGGTATTGGTCATATTGGCTATAGCTGCCACCTCATCTAAGCTTATTTTGTTCTTGAAGTTTTTCATTACATACTCATAAACTTTATTCATCCGGTGTGTTTCAGCTTCGGTATTTGAAGTAACGGTATGGTTATGCGTTATAATATGGCAATCGTTTGATGTAGCCAGTAAATTTAATATTTTGAGCAATTGTATAATACTCTCCATTCCTTTTAAACCAAGCAGGTTCAGCATCATTTTGGCGGCGGTTCTTTTTGTCGCCCCTGTTATTTCTAAACCTCGCTTAGAATTTTGGATCAGGCGGGATATATCCTCCATTTCCTCTTTTTGCTGAACAGTCTCTCCCAAAAAATGATCATGGAAATAAATCACAATTACCGTAGTGCTTAAAGTGCTTTTCTTTTCAAAATAGTCATTATGGTTTCTCCATACATGCGGAAGGTTCGGACTGGTAAAAACCATATCGCCATGAGTAAATGACTTAACATTATCACCTACAAAACGGGTTCCTTCGCCCTCCACCACATAAGTTAACTGAAACTCTGGATGCATATGAAAGGTGGGATCAAAATGAGGTGCATGGATTTCTTTAATCACAAATGATTTAGAATCCGGAATAGCTGACTTAGGTACAATTTTTTTCATAAAAACTAATATTATCATCTAATATATACTTTTATATTATTTTATGATATAATATAGTCATAATAAGGTAAAATGTAGTATGTTTTAATCTATAATTAAAACTATTATTGTAATACCAATTACTAATAACCCAATTATTACAATGAGAAAAATAGCTTATTTGCTTTTTATTGCATGCTTGTTTTTTAATGCCTGTGCAAACAGATCTTTAGTAAATAGTAATAAATCTAAACCTGCAGCAAGCTTAAAAAATACCAGAAGAGGGGAAGTTTTATTCCTTGGAAATCTGAGTAAACACCATGATTCTAATAAATATGCCCCATGGCTTGCTATTAAATTATTTGAAAGCGGAATTAACCTTACCTATACGAATGATGTTAATGACCTGAATACTGAAAATTTGAGTAAGTATGATGGTGTAATCATTTATGCCAATTACGAAACGATATCGCCATCGCAGGAGAACGCATTAAAAAACTTTGTTCAGAGTGGTAAAGGATTAATTGCGCTGCACTCTGCTGCTGGTTGTTTTAAAAATTCCGACTGGTATGTTAATGCTATAGGCGGGCAATACAAATCTGAAACTACCGGTAATTTTACTGCAAAGATCATCAATCAAAAACATCCTGTTATGAGAGGGCTTTCAGAATTTGAAACCTGGGATGAACAATATGTACATCAACGTTTAAACCCTGACATAACCGTATTGATAGAACATGTTGATGGCAATAAGCATGAGCCAAATACATGGGTAAGAAATGAAGGTAAAGGCCGTGTGTTTTATACTGCTTATGGGCATAATGACACTACCTGGACTAAACTTGGGTTTTTAAATTTGGTTAGAAACGGCACCTTATGGGCCATTGGCGATGAGGTAAAAGATCAGATTGCAAGGTTAAATATTCCGAATGTAGATATTTATCCTGACACGATAGCCAATTATACCAAACGCCACCTGGTGCCTAAAATGCAGGAATCACTGAGTCCGGCACAATCGACAAAATTAATGCAGGTGCCTGTAGATTTTGAAGTTAAACTTTTTGCAGCCGAACCCGATATTACTAACCCAATAGCCATGGCCTGGGATGAACGCGGCCGGTTATGGATTGTTGAATCGGTTGATTATCCAAATACCTTTTTGGAAACCGATGGAGCAGCTAATGACCGTATAAAGATCTGCGAGGATACAGATGGTGATGGCAAGGCGGATAAGTTTACAATATTCGCTGATAAGCTAAATATACCTACCAGTATAGTATTTGCAAACGGAGGGGTAATTGTTTCTATGGCACCTTACTTTGTGTTCTTAAAAGACACTAACGGGGATGATAAAGCAGATATCCGGGAAAATATTTTAAGCGGATGGGAAAAGCATGATACACATTTTGGCCCGTCACAGCTTCAATATGGCTTTAACAATAAAATATGGGGTGTTGTAGGGTCAAGCTATAATGGTTTAGCAAAAGAAGATGGCAGGCCGATAAGTTTCAGAAGCGGGCTTTATGATCTGAATCCGGATGGAACAGGTTTGGAGTTCCTGGCGAATACCAGCAATAATACATGGGGACTGGGTTTCTCAGAAGATAACAATGTATTTATATCTACCGCAAACAATAACCATAGTGGCTTTTACAGCATGCCGGCAAAATACATGCAAAGAGAACTTCCGGGAACAAGCATTTTGTCTGTTCAGAAAATTGACGGGCATTATGATGCGCATACCATGACCCCAAACTTAAGGCAGGTGGATGTTGTTGGCGGTTTTACAGCCGCGGCAGGCCATCGTTTATATACAGCCAGAAATTATCCGAAAGAATATTGGAACCGTATTGCTTTTGTTTGCGAGCCTACCGTGCGTCTTGTTCATAAAGCTATTATTGAACCAAATGGTGCGGGTTTCGCAGAGAAGGACGGATGGAATATGTTAGCCAGTTCTGATGAGTGGATGGCACCTGTACAGGCAGAGGTAGGGCCTGATGGCAATGTATGGATTGCGGACTGGTATAATTTCATTGTACAGCACAACGTATTTGTAGCACGGCAGGCTCCGTCAAATATGGTATTACCCTTTACAGATCAACCAATGGGGCAGGGAAATGCCTTTAAAAGTGATTTACGCGATGTGAGTTTTGGTCGTATTTATAGAATTATATATAAAAATGGTAAACCTTATACAGCGCCAAAACTATCTAAAAATGATATCCCTGGTTTAGTTAAGGCTTTAACTAACGACAATATGTTTTGGCGAATGACTGCTCAACGGTTATTGGTTGAGGCTAAAAATATGTCGGCCATACCGGGTTTAATAAAGCTGGTTAATGATCAAAGTGTTGATGAAGTGGGTTTGAATAACCCTGCAATACATGCATTATGGACCTTGAACGGATTAGGTGCACTTAATGGCTCAAATCAGGAAGCTATGCAAGCTGCCATAGGTGCATTATCACATCCAGCTCATGGTGTTAGAAAAGCTGCAATAGAGGTTTTGCCGAAAAATCAGCAAACTATGGATCTCATTCTTAAAAATAACCTGATGAATGATCCTAACCTGAATGTGCGCATGGCTGTATTTTTAGTGGTAGCAGCTATGCCGCCTTCTGAAGAAATGGGCAGGAGTTTGTATACGGCAAGTTTAAAACCCGAAAATGGTAAGGATGAGTGGTTATCAAAAGCTTTATTTGCTGCAGCCGTAACCCACAGGGAGGGATTTCTTGCAGCATCGCCAAAAGAGCAGGTGACTACGGAAACTGTATCAGACGAAAGTTTAAGTTTAAGTGAGCGTATAACTAAGTCAGTTACCCGTGAAATCTACGTTGTAGGCAGGGGCAGCATGACGATTTCTGCAGACTTTAAAGGCAAAGAGATTTTTATTACCGCATCAGTAGCAAAAAGAGATGCGAGCGAAATGCAGGGTGTTATTATAGCACAGGGCGGCCCGAAAGAAGGATATGTAGTGTATGTTGAGAACGGAAAGTTAAATATGTTGGTAAAGCAAGGGGGGAAATCATATACAGCTACCACAACTGAGCCACTACCTGCAAGATTTGATCTGGAGGCCAGTTTAACCCAAAATGGGAAAATAGACATTAAAATAAATGGCAAGCCGGCAGCGAGTGGCAAAGCACCTTCATTATTTGTACAGCCAATAGCTCAAAACCTGCGTGTTTCAGCAGATGTAACTGATGATAACAAAATAGGACCTTATACAGGAGCATTTCGATTTACCGGAAATGTTCAAAAAACAGCGATAGAGTTGAAGAAACCTTCAGTAGTTACCAAACAACCTGCTGTTACTAAAACAGCAAAAGGTAAGTCAACTAAAGAGTTACCTAAAACCACAACAACAGCTGAATCTATAATTATCAATATAAAAGTTGTTAAAGACCTGATGCAATACAACAAGAAGTTATTTACTGTTAAAGCAGGACAAAAAGTTACCGTGGAGTTTGAAAACCCTGATGGTATGCAACACAACCTTGTTATTATGAAACCTGGAACACTAAATAAAGTCGGTACTGCGGTTGATGCTTTGATTCAGGACCCCAAAGGTGCACAAAAAAGTTATATACCGAATATGTCGGAAGTAATTCAATCAGTAAAATTGGTAGACCCGGGTGAAAGTGTTACGCTGGAATTTACTGCCCCAACCCAAGCCGGAGATTATCCATACATCTGTACTTTTCCAGGACATTGGAGAATTATGAATGGAATAATGCGGGTAGTAAAGTAATAAAATTAATTATAGCCACTAAAAATACTGAATATGAAATCAAAAATCCTTTTCAAACTAAAGTCGGCAATTACAGGCGTGTCGTTATTAATAATTCTATGTATTTGCTGCGTTTCATCTTCTTCGGCAAAATATGGTCCGCCTAAAAAAAGTATACGGGTCTTAATTGTTGGGGGCGGGTCTTCTCACGATTTTGATCGCTGGTATAAACAGGCAGATGCCGCAACATTAGGAAAAGACGACTTTGCTACCGTAACCTACATTAATAACACAGATTCCATTGCCTTTTATTTACCGCAAACAGATGTGCTTTACTTAAGCAATAACCAGCCCATTAAAAGCCCGGAAGTACGCCAAGCCATTTTTGATTTTGTAAATGCCGGTAAGGGTTTAATAATGGGGCATGCAGCTTTATGGTATAACTGGAAAGACTGGCCCGAATATAACCTGCAGTTAGTTAGTGGTGGCACAAGGTCACATGATCGTTATGGCAGCTTTGAAGTTACTATTGTAAAGAACCATCCGATAACAAAAGGAGTTGAACCGAAAATTACTTTAAAAGACGAAAGATATCATTATGAGCCTGATCCGGCAGGCCCGGGAATTGAAGTGCTGGCCACCAATAGTGTTGCCGGTTCTGATAAGGTTTACCCTTCAATATTTATAGTAAAAAATCCTAAAGCGCGTATAGTAGGTATAGCCTTGGGGCATGATGCCGAATCACACGATAATCAATTTTATAAAACCATATTGTTTAACGCAGTTAAGTGGGCTGCGCATAGATAGTTAGCCTATTAAATAGTTGAAAAATTATACTAAGTGCAGGCCTTTTAGCCGGCATAATAGAATTATACATCCTAAAATTATTAATAAACCGAACATAAAAACATGAATCAGAATAAAATTACAGTTGTTATTGTTGGTATGGGCTTTGGAAAAGAATTCATACCCATTTATCAAAGTCATCCTGATATTAAGGCCGTGGGCATTTGCACACGTAATAAAAACACACTGGCAGAACTAGCAGCTAAATTCAATCTTGACAAAGATCTTTGTTTTGAAAACTTTGAAGATGTTCCTAAACGTGGCGATATTGATGCTATACATATTGTAACACCCGTTCCCGAACATGCAAAGATGACCCTGGCATCTTTAAACGCCAACAAACATACAGCCTGTACCATACCAATGGCCATGACTGTTGAAGATTGCACGGCAATAGTAGAAGCTAAAAGAAAAGCTAAAAAAGTATATATGATGATGGAAACTGCCCTCTATACCCGGGAGTTTCTGTTTGGACTAAACCTGGCAGAAACCGGACAGTTAGGACGAATCCAGTTTGTAAGAGGTTCACACATCCAGGATATGAGTATGGATGGGTGGGGAGAGTATTGGAAAGGATTCCCCCCGATGCTGAACGGTACACATGCTATTTCACCACTCCTGCGTATTAATAATACAAAAGCCGAATCGGTTGTCTGTCATGGTTCAGGCAGGTTAAGTAATGATCTGGCAAAAAGATATAATGCACCTTATGCGGTTGAAACAGCCACATTCACTTTAAAAAATTCTGATGTTATTGCTGAAGCAACACGGTCATTATTTGATGTGGTAAGGCAATACAGAGAAAGTTATGATGTATACGGTACTAAAATGTCATTTGAGTGGGAACAGTTACAGGATGAAAGCCATGTGATTTTTGACGGCGGTGAAAATGCAAGAAGAATAGATGTTCCCGATACAGATCAAATGCTCATTCAACAAATAGCAAACTTTACCAGGAGAGAGAAAATAGACGATCCTAACCACGTTTCGTTTCTTCAGGGCGCAGGGCATGGCGGATCACACCCCCATTTAGTTCAGGAATTTGTAGCAGCCATTATTGAAAACAGGAACTCTGCTGTTGACGCTGACGTAGCTGCAAATTATACCTGCGCCGGAATTTGTGCACATGAATCAGCAATGAATGGTGGTAAAAGAATTAGCATACCGGATTTTGAATTATAAACAGAAATGTTACCCTCTATATTTAATGTATGATAAAGTTTGGCGTTAGCACTTTTGTTTGGGTTTCACCCTTTAGTACAAACTCTTTTGATCTTGTACACAAGGTAAAGGATATGGGTTATGATATACTGGAAGTAGCAGTAGAGAACAAAGATATTATTGATTGGGAACAATTAAAGATCCTGGTAAAAGAAGCGGGGCTAAGTGTAACAATCAGTGGCGCGTTCGGTGCAGACAGGGATATATCAAGTTCTGATGCCCGGATAAGAAAACAGGGGCTTAACTATATTACTGACTGTGTTAAAATAGCACAAAATATGGATAGCCCAATTTTTACCGGCCCTGTATATTCAGCTGTTGGAAAAACACGATATGTAACAGCAGCACAAAAAAAACAGGAGCGTCAGTGGTGTATTGAAAACCTTTTAGTTGCAGAAAAAATAGCTGCAGATCATAATGTTATAATAGGGGTTGAACCCCTAAACAGATTTGAAACCGATATGGTGAACACAGCAGAACAGGCGCTTTCAATTGTTAATGAGATTTCAAGCGCACATGTCAAGGTATCATTGGATACCTTTCATTGCAATATTGAAGAAAAAAATATTGCTGATACCATCAGGGAAATTGGTAAAGATCAATTATGTCACATCCAGGCTAATGAAAATGACAGAGGGACTCCCGGAACCGGTAGCCTGGATTGGCGGGGTATTAAAAAAGCGCTTGTTGATATTAATTATGATGGTGCTATTGTAATTGAAACTTTTGGATCGCCATCAAAAGAGCTTGCAAAAGCGGCTTCTATATGGCGCCCTCTGGCAAACAGCGCGGATGAACTTGCCAGTGAAGGAATAGCTTTTTACAAAGAATTGTTTACTTAACACAATACCATATTAACCCATCAATTAATAAACCAATTAACAACTAAATAAATGAGTTCAATTACAGATAACGCAAGTGATACTATAGCGGTAGGGGTTGATTCTAAAAAAATACTTTTTTGGGGGTGTTTTATTGTATTGGTTTCTTCGGCTTTTGGATTTGTGTTCCGCTCTTTTTTAATGGCCGACTGGGGTATCCAGTTTGGCTTAAGTAAAACTCAGCAGGGTGAAATTTTCGGGGTAAGCTTTTGGCCTTTCGGGATTAGTATTGTTTTTTTTAGCTTAATAATTGATAAAGTTGGCTATAAAAAGTCGATGATATTTGCTTTTATATGCCACACGCTTTCTGTAATAATTACCATAATGGCTAACGGTTACTGGATGCTTTATTTTGGAACGCTATTGTTTGCTTTAGGTAATGGTGCAGCCGAAGCCGTAGTAAATCCGGTTGTGGCAACGATGTATCCTAAAGACAAAACAAAATGGTTAAATATATTGCATGCCGGATGGCCAACAGGCTTGGTAATTTCAGGTCTGCTGGCAATTACTATGCTTCATTTTCATTTAAGGTGGGAAATAATTATTGGGTTTATCATGGTACCGGTAATTGTATATGGCGTAATAATTGCAAAGCGTAGCTTTCCGGTAAACGAACGGGTTAAAGCTGGGGTTAGTTACCTGGAAATGCTGAAAGAGGTTGGCGTATTGGGTATATTGATCGTCGTATCTTTATGTGCTTTCCAATTAGGAAATCTTTTTGATTGGTCATATACATGCAGTATTATTATCATACTCATTATCGTTGCCGCATTCGCATTCTTTGTAAGAACCCTGGGGCATCCGCTGTTTATTTTGTTGCTTTTATTGATGATACCTTTAGCAACCACAGAGTTAGGTACAGATAGTTGGATAAGTGATTTAATGACGCCTGAAATGGCAAAAATAGGATTGCAGGGTGGCTGGGTATTGGTTTACACCTCCGTTATCATGGCTATATTACGATTCTATTCAGGTCCTATCGTTCACAAGTTTGCTCCATTAGGTTTGTTAGCTGTAAGTGCGGTAATAGCCTGTTTCGGATTAGAGTTTTTATCTTATTCAGCAGGGTTTATCATCATAGTTGCCGCTACAATTTATGCTTTAGGAAAAACCTTCTTTTGGGGAACAATGCTGGGTGTAGTTTCTGAGCAGTTTCCAAGAGGAGGTGCATTAACCTTGAATTTTACAAGTGCGGTTGGTCAGGTAGGGGTGGGTGTTATAGGTGCAGTATTTTTAGGTACCATTCAGGATAAGCAACTGGATAAAAACCTGGCTAATTATGATATTAAGAACCATACAGAACTGAATTCAACCTACATCACGCAGCAAAAGAAAAGCATTTTTGGCAAGTACCAGGCAATTGATGACGGTAAATTGGCCAAAGCTCCTTCAGTAATTATCAAAACAATTGCCGATGTTCAAAATTATGCCAAAAAAGATGCACTCAGAATTGTCGGAATACTGCCCGGTATAGTACTCTTGTTTTATCTCGGATTTATAGTTTATTTTAAACGGAAGGGTGGTTATAAACCTGTCGTTTTAAAAGGTAGTTCACCTAATACATCATAAAAATTATCCGGTATTTTTCTTATTTATAAAATCAATAATAGTTATTAAGTACAGGAATAGTCCTGTTTATATAATACTTTTTGATTAGTTATTGAAGTGATTTGAACGGTAAATCAAGTCATTAAGGCTATCCTTTTGCCCAATAGACCTTATATATATTAATCAATTTAAATCAAAATTTTATGAGAAAAATTTTATTTAAGAGACCGGGACACCTTGCCCGGCTGCAATGGCTGCCTTGTAAGGCCCATTCAAAAAAGGCAGCTTTTATTTTTTCAATTATTTTTTGCTTCCTGATTTCGGTTTCGGCCTTCGCCCAGACAAGACATCAGGTAAGCGGAACTGTAGTTGGCGCGGACGGTGAATCATTAATAGGTGTAACAGTTAAAGTTAAAGGCACCCAAATTGGTATTTCAACGGATGTGAACGGTAAATTTAGCATTAACGCACCCAATGCTAATGGAACGCTGGTAGTAAGTTACCTAAGTTATGAAACCAAAGAGGTGCCGATTAACGGTCAATCGGTACTTAAAGTACAACTTAAACCTAATAATGCAAGCTTGCAGGAAGTGGTTGTTACCGGTTACGGAAGTCAGAAAAAGGAATCACTTACAGGAGCAATTTCTTCTACTACCAGCAAAGAGCTTGATCGTGTACACGCTGCATCTACGGTAAGCTCTGCCTTAGCAGGTAAAATTGCGGGCTTAACTTTCAAACAATCTGAGGGCCGGCCGGGAGCCAGTGCTACAATTCAAATACGTAATATGGGTTCACCCTTATTTGTAATTGATGGTATTCAAACAGATGAAGGACAATTTAATAACATTGCACCTAATGATGTGGAAAGTATCAGTATCCTGAAAGACGGATCTGCTGCAATATACGGTATGCGTGCGGCAAACGGTGTAGTAGTGGTTACCACTAAAAAGGGTAAAGGCGAAGGCAGTATCAATGTTGACTCTTATCTCGGTTTTCAAAATTTCTATCGTTTTCCAAAAGCACAAACCAGTTCTTACCAGTACATGTACTATAAGGCCGAAGCTAATGTGAATGATGCAGGTACCACACCTATTACACAATCAGAACTGGATAAATATAAGGCGGGTACAGATCCCGGCTATAAGAGCTACAACTGGCAAAAATTTATTATTGATGATAATGGTAATGCCCCTCAGAATTTCTTTAACATGAATTTTCAGGGTAGTTCAGACAAAGTAAATTATTACGTATCTGGCAGTCATATTTACCAGGCATCAAATTTGGGTAAGGAATTTAATTTTCAGCGTACAAACATTCAATCCAATATCAACGTAAAATTAAGTACCGGCTTAAGTGTAAGAATGGAAATTAACGGCCGTGTAGAAGACAGGGAAAACCCTGGCGTGCCGGGTGGTGATGATTATGATGATGAAAGATACGCTTTGCAACGCAATACACCGCTGGAAAGACCTTACGCAAATGATAACCCCAATTATTTAGGTGATATTGTTCACAATAATACCAATTATGCATTTTTGAACAACAAGCTATCGGGGCATCAAAGTGATGTTTGGCGTATATTAAATACGAAAATAGCTGCCGACTATCAGATCCCGGGTGTTAAAGGCTTAACCTTATCTGGGACTTACGACTATTATTATGCTGACAGATTACTAAACAACTTTGAATATACCTTTAAAGCCTATACATACAGGCCTGCTACAGATACCTATGAAGTTACAGGTGGCAGTACAAACCCTTACAGGCAACGTATACAGGCAAAGGTGTTTAATACTACGGGACAGGCTATATTAAACTATGCCAATTCTTTTGGTAAAAGCACTATCGGAGCAACTCTTGTGGCAGAGCGGTTAACAATTAAAAACATATCAGCTACAGTACACTCTATACCGGTATCAAATAACCTTCCCTTAATTTATTTTCCAACTTCTGATAGTTATGATGATGTTCAGACAGAACAAGCTCGCCTAGGTTATGTAGCCCGGCTTAATTATAACTATGCTAATAAATATTATGCCGAATTTGCCGGTAGAAAAGATGAAACTTATCTTTTTGCTCCGGGCAAACGTACCGGTTATTTCCCGGGAGGTTCAATAGGATGGAGAATTACCGAAGAAGGTCCCATTAAGAAGCTTTTAGGCGATAAAAGTTTTTTGAATAATTTGAAGTTCAGAGCATCTTATGGTGTTTTAGGAGATGACAGAAATCCGGATGGCACAAGCATTGTTCCAACATACGCTTATCTGCCTGGATATAATTACAATCTAAACGGCGTTGCTATATTAGATGGTAATGCTGTTACAGTAGCCCGGGATAAGGGTGTGCCTATTGATAACGTTTCCTGGACAAAAAGTAAAATAACTGACATTGGTGCTGATTTTAGTTTGTTCAACAATAAATTAAACGGTACAATTGATTATTTCTACAGAAAACGTACCGGATTATTAGGCAGTTTAAATAATATCCTTTTGCCAAGTGAATTAGGTTACGCTTTACCTCAACAGAATCTAAACAGTGATGCACAATTTGGTGAGGAGCTTTCATTAGATTACACTAATAAAATTGGAAAGGTAGGCTTTAATATTGGTGGAAATATTTCTTATTCACGTAGCGAAACTTTACAATCTTATAACCCTGTTTTCTTTAACTCTTTAGATCAATATCGTAACTCAACTGTAAACAGATATTCCCGTATCGACTGGGGATATATCGTTTCAGGGCAGTTTACTTCACAGGATCAGATCAACAACTATCCGGTTAATATTGATGGCAAAGCCAACAAGACATTACTGCCGGGAGATTTGATCTACAAGGATTTGAATAATGACGGTAAGATTGATGCTAATGACCAAAGGCCAATTGGTTATGGTAACGGGCAACCTAATATAAACTTTGGTTTATCACTGGGCGCTACCTACAAGGGCTTTGATTTTCATGCTGATTTTTCTGGTGGATCGGGCTTTACCTGGTTTCAAACTAATGAGTCTCAGGTTCCTTTTACCAATAATGGTAACTTAAATACCATATTCGAAGATAGATGGCACCATGCAAATTTATATGATGTTAACAGCGCATGGATCCCCGGTTATTACCCGGCAAACAGGTTTAATAACACAGGCCTTAGCGATTATAGTGGTAATTCTACATTTTGGGGACACAATGTATTCTATTTAAGGGCCAGAACACTGGAATTAGGATATTCTTTACCTGTGTCGTTATTAAGCAAGATGAAAATTAAGAAAGCGAGATTTTACGTAAACGCATACAACATGCTTTCATTTGATAACCTGAAAAAATTTGGAGTTGATCCGGAATCTACACAAAGTAATGGTCAACAGGTTCCTCAAAGTAAAGTGACTAACATAGGTGTTAATTTAACCTTTTAATTGATTTCTTAAGTTTAAATTATTCAAAATGAAAAAGATATTATCAATAATAATGTTTGCAACCCTGTTAGTTACAGGGTCATGCAAAAAGGACAGTAATTTTTTAACCATAGCGCCTGTATCAATAGTGCCTACTGATGTGGCCTTTTCTGATCCTGCATTAGTGTTAGCTGTGATAGGCGACTTATACAACAGGGAGGTTGACTTTTCCGGCCTTGATGGCGGGTGGACAAATTCCAGCCCTGATGGTGGATTAACCACTCAAAGCCCGGGTCTTCCTTCAGGCGCTGCAGGCTGGACAAGCTTTACAGATTTTAGCGAGTCATTCCCTTCTGATGGAGGCTTCTATACTGCATTTGTACAAAATAGTAGCTGGAACTATTTAACATGGGCTAACTGGGATTATAGATACGTACGTGATTTGAACCTGTTTCTTGAACGTATAGCCGTTTCAACTCAACTTGCAGCTACAGATAAGGCACGCTTTACAGCCGAAGCAAGGTTTTTACGTGCAGCTCAGTATTTTGAACTGGCAAAAAGAATGGGGGGAGTTCCAATTATTACAAAATCTGCTGTTTATGATTTTACAAGTCCCATTAGTAATTTACAAACAGCCCGCGCAAAAGAGTCGGATGTATATGATTTTGTGATCAGTGAGTTGGAAGCGGTTAAGATAATTTTACCTAAAGACCCTACAGAAAAAGGCAGGGCAACGGCAGCAGCAGCTTTAGCTATGGAAGCAAGAGCTGCAGTATATGCCGGGTCTATAGCTAAATATGGTGTTACTACGCCACAGGTATCATTACCGGGTAATGAGGTTGGGATACCTGCTTCAATGGCCAACGGTTATTATACTAAAGCATTGGCTGCAGCACAGCAAATTATTAATGGCTCTGTAGGTTCATACAGATTGTATACTGTTTTGCCTAATCTTGCTGATAACTATGCTGCTATATTTACTGATAAAAGCAGTGTGAACCAGGAATCTATTTATGCAGAGGACTTTAAAGCATTTGCCGGTAAAGTAAATGGCTTTACAGTAAATGATCAGCCTTATTCAAATGGTGAAGAAATTGATGATGCCGGGCGTTTAAACCCATCTTTAAATCTGGTTCAGGTTTTTGAAAAATTGGACAATACTTTTGCGCCAATACCATCAAAAGACGCTATAGGCAATCCAATTTACTATACCGATCCGCTGGATGCATTTGCAGGCAGGGATGCCAGGCTTGCCGGTACTATACTTTTGCCAGGCTCATTATGGAAAGGTGCTAAAAATGATATTTGGGGTGGTTATGTATTAGCTGATGGTTCAATTTTTACCAGCGATTCGCCAACAAATTTAAAAGTACTGCCGGGTACTACTACAGCTGTACAGGTTGTTGGTAAAGATGGCCCGATAGATGGTTTGCAATATCACACACAAACCGGTTTTTATATTCGTAAATGGTTAGATCCAACTATTGGATCTGGAAGAAGGGGCCGTCAGAGTGACGTGGCGTTTATCCGTTACCGCTACGCTGAAGTTTTGCTAAATGCTGCTGAAGCTGCTGCTGAGCTGGGTAATTACCTAACTGCTTCATTATATATTAACCAGGTACGTGCCAGGGCAGGACTTACAACACCACTTGTTTTAACTTCCGGAAATTATTTTGACCGTATTGTGCATGAGCGCCGCGTTGAGCTTTGTTTTGAAGGCCTTAACTTGTTTGATTACAAACGCTGGAGAATTGCACATGTGGTATGGGATGGTGTTAGAGAAACGCTGGCAGATTTAACCACTAATATTGGCAGTGCTACTCACAGGAATACACAACCCTGGGGATTATGGCCATACAAAATCTATAACCCGGCGAGTCCAAATAATGGTAAATGGATTTTCAGAGAAACTTTACCCG
>JAQBOY010000159.1 GCA_028287805.1 Mucilaginibacter sp. | reverse complement strand
CCACAGTATTATATCGCATCCTTTCTCGGTATTACTCCTGAACATTTAAGCAGGATCAGGAAGAAATTAAGCGCTTAAGTACCAGAAATTATGGCTCACTTTCGCGCGGATTTTTCAGCGAGTGAATAGCATGCATTATTTTATCTCTTTTAAGATTTATACTCCAATAAAAAGAAAGGTGGTATCTATTGACTTAATTTCAGATTTTTTTTTTAACCTGCACGCGTTTACTTAGCAGCCCAAACCTCATTCTCCGTCCTAATCCTAACCGCCAGCATTATTGAATTCAAGACTGAAAAAATAATTGCCGTATAGTACAAATGAAAAACCAATGGTATAATGGCGATCTCGCAAACCACTTCCATATAATTGGGGTGTTTTAAAACCTTATACGGCCCCTTTTTAACAGGGTACACACCGGGGATCCGGTATATTTTGGTGTTCCAGTATTTGCCTAAGGACGACAGCGCCCAAAATTTGAAGGATAATACCAGTATAAATAATACCAGGAATAGCCAATCAATCTGCGGGGCTACTCTAAAAACGTATTCAACGATTATCGATATTATAAATAAAGTATGCAGCGCGATCATAAAGGGATAGTGGCTTTGCCCGTGTTGGATAGCACCCCTTGAGAGCAACCATTTCTCATTCCTGCGCGCTATGAATAGTTCTGATAGACGCTGAAGGATAAAAAATGCGATGAAGATTTTAAAATACATTCAATTTGTTTAAACTACTTAAAAAGATTGTCATTGCGAACGAGCCTGCCTGCCGGTAGGCAGGGAACGAATGAAGCAATCGCGAACTTTTCGTGCTGTTATGCATAGTTCGCGATTGTTTCGTACCTATCTATGACGTTTTTGTAAAAAACGTTATTTCTCCTTTAGAATCCGCAGGATTTTACCACTCGCAATGACAAATTTGTTAATCGCGTTGACAACCTAATCAACTTAATCCAACTCAATCAACTTAATTAACCCTCAATAACACCATCTCACTTGAAAACCCCGGCCCCATAGCCAGCATTAACCCGTACCCTGGTTCAAAGCCATCCTTCATAAATTTTTCAAGCACATACAAAACGGTTGCGCTGCTCATATTGCCGTAGTCATTCATCACTTTGCGGGTTTGATTCAGAAAATCCCCCTCAACAGCTAAAGCGTCCTGGTAAGCATCCAGTACTTTTTTGCCACCGGGGTGAAAAATAAAGTTTTTAATATCGCCCAACTGAAGGTTTTGTCGGCCCAAAAATTCTATGATATCCACCCTGATATGCTCGGTGATAAAAGCGGGGATGTCTTTCGAAAACAATACTTTAAAACCTGTGTCCTGGAAATCCCAGCCCATCACCTCCAGCGAATCGTAATACAACTTACTGCTTGCCGCTACGTAATTCACATTGGTGTTATTTTGGTGATTATCACCCTTGACTATACAAGCGGCTATCCCATCCGAAAATAAACTGGAACCAATGAAATTACTTTTGCTGTAATCACTTTTGATAAGTGTTAAAGAGCACAACTCAACAGCAACCAGCAGCACAATAGCATCGGGGTTGGCTCGGGCAACCATATTTGCTTTGGCCATGCCCGAAACCCCTCCACCGCAACCCAGGCCCCAAACCGGCATGCGGTTGATGTGCGGGTTTAGCCTCATTTTATTGATGATAAGTGCATCCAAACTGGGGGTGGCAAGGCCGGTAGTGGATACAAATAAAATATCTGTTATATCCTCTTTAGCTATATTGGCTTTGATAATGCAATCTTCAATAGCCTTAACAGACCAATCCAGTGAAGACCTGATGTATTCATTATTTCTTTCTTCAAAAGTATTCGCTTTTGTATAGTAATCAAGTGGCTGGCTTAAGTTACGGTCAATGATCTCGGTGTTATCAAACGCAAATATTAACCGGTTTGCCTCGGGGAAACTTGTTGAGAACATCTCCAGGGCTTGTTTTCGTGCTTCTGTCTGTTTTATTTTATACGGAAGGTCTATTTTTGAGATTGCAGCTATAAAGGACATATATTTACGTGTTTAGCGATTGGATTAAGCGGCAAGTGCGTGCTTAATATGATTTAGCGGTTTGCCGTTTAGATGATTAATATATTGTAACGAATGAGGATTTATTCCTAACAATTTGACCGCAAACCTATTTAAAGCCTAAATTTAAAGATATAATATCTGACGCAAGGTTAGTATTTTGTGAATAATGGGCGTATCTTATTTCCAAATCATGAAGGCCACGCCAACCTAAAACACCTCCGGGCGGCGCTATCCTGAACCCTACTCCGAAAAACTGGCTGTTGAACTTTGCATATTCATAATTACTTGTGAAATAAGTTTGTGCCGGACTGGCAGCTTCATAAGGAGCAAAATACCTGGCGGCGGTTTGAGTATAATACCTGTAAAAAGGAGAAATTGAAAAGAATGGTGAAACCTTGTAAACGACTTCAAGATTTGCAGTGTTTGCCCGTGTACCCCAGCTATCCGCATAATAACGGTAATATGATCTTAGAATAATATTGTCGCCCAGGAAATAATTAGCACGGAAGCCTATCGGCAATTTAAACCGGGATGATGGTAACCTTTCGATCGTATCCTTGCCGTTGGAAAAGTAAACCCTGTGAAAGGGCAAACTTAAAAATCCATTTTGGCCTACCACATCTGCCAAAAAGGCTATCTGAAGCCTGGAGTTGATCATCTGGGAATAGGCAAATGAACCACTGTAAGTTTTCCTCGGGCTGCTCCCAAAGTTATCCGAGTTACCATAAGCGCCAGGTTTGCCGGATTTGGCTGGAGCTATACTTGCAGGTATAAATTCAGATGGATAAATTAATGTTACATTGTCAAAATACCCCTGCAATTTGGCACTGAATTCACCGTTTTTGTTATCTGTCTTTACTGAATAATGCAGATCAGCGCCAAGGGAATTGTAGTTATACTCTCTGGAATAATAGGCTCCTGCTCCAAAAGTATTCCCGGTTTTTGCGTTTTCCACTGTCCAGTCTAATGACGGATAAATTCTTGTACCTGATTGGCTTGACGCTCCGGTTTTGGATACATAGGCTTGTGATGCAGCCGTATGCACATCAAGTCCAAACCCAGCGGTAAGCGTGTTTTTATTTTGATTACGATCTGTCCGCACAAAATTCAAAGTAATGCCGTTTGCGATATCTGTTACTTTCTCATTGCCGATACCGCCTGTAACGGCTGAATGATTGCCATTTTGTGAATAGTAACTGGAAACAAAATCAATTTCATCCAGTTTTAGTTTCCTCGGATTAAAGTGTGTACTATCCTGTTTGGGGATATTATGTAAGCTATATGCTGGTTTGTTAACGGCTGTATCCTGCCTGGTCTGCGAATAGACATTCAGCCGGCATATTATGGAGAATCCGATAACGGATAAATAGATCTTTCTCATTATTTCACACTTTTATTTTCAAAACAATTAATTACAGCCGCAGCCACCACCTGTTTTCCCTGCATTTGCTCCTGAAGCGGCCTCACGGTACGATTGAAAATTCAATTCATTCTTCTCTACTTTACGGTTACCCAAAGCCATTTCAGAATCATTGATCCGGCTTTTCTGGTATTCTTTTAAGTTAGCACACGAGGTACAAGCCAGAACAAGTAGCAGGCAGGCTGTGATTTTTGCGATTTGATTGATTATATTACACATAGAAATTAAATGTTTAATCAGAATACA
>JAQBOY010000255.1 GCA_028287805.1 Mucilaginibacter sp. | reverse complement strand
TAGCAGGACAGCAATTTAAGGTTGCTAAAGACCAGCAGATCTTTGTACACAGATTACAAGGTGACGAGGGCGCTAGTATTGAATTTGACAATGTGTTGTTAGCAGAAAACGAAGGTAAATTCAAATTAGGTACTGATTTGAAAAGCGCTAAAGTATCAGCTAAGATCGTGTCTCATTTAAAAGGTGATAAAGTAATTATCTTCAAAAAGAAAAGAAGAAAAGGTTACAAAAAGAAAAACGGTCACCGTCAGCAATTCACCAAGATCGAGATCACCGGTATCACATTATAATTAAAGTTTAACGGGGATCGTTTATAATCCCATAAAGATATTAAGAAATGGCACACAAAAAAGGGGCCGGTAGTTCCAGAAACGGCCGCGAGTCACATAGCAAGCGTTTAGGTATAAAAATATTTGGTGGTCAGCCGGCAATTGCAGGTAATATCATCGTACGTCAGCGTGGTACCAAACATAATCCGGGTCTTAATGTAGGCATCGGTAGAGACCATACTTTATTTGCTTTAATTGAAGGCGAAGTTGTATTTAAAAAGAAAGCAGATAACCGTTCATACGTATCAGTAATTCCTTTTGAAACTGAGCCTGTAGCAGTAGTTGAAGCACCAAAACCGGTTGCAAAAGCTGAAGCAAAGCCAGTTGCAGTTGCGCCTGTAGCAGAAGCACCGGCTGAAGCTGAGGAAGCACCTAAAGCTAAAAAGGCAGCAGCACCTAAAGTAAAAAAAGCAGCTGATACAGAAGAAGCAGCAGCTGAGTAATCAGCACTATAACTTATTATAAAAGCCGCCTCATCATTACGATGAGGCGGCTTTATTTTTTGTGGTTAACGTAACATATTACTCTGAATCACTGATTTAATATTTAACAGATTAAATCAGTGATTCAGAGACTATAAAATTAAGGCAAGTTAATCAGCTACGGCACGCAGCATTAAGGCGCCTACTGTTAAATTAGTGCGACTATCAATAATAATCGCTCCGCCATTAGCTTTGTTGTTTTGATACAGGTCAAAAGCCAACGGCTCGGCAGTTTTTATAATAATACGGCCAATATCGTTTAGCTTAAACTCTTCATTATATTCTTTTTCAAGCGTATTGATGTTTACCTTATGTAATACCTCCTGGATCTTGCAACGGGTAACCTTGCTGTTATGCTGTATAAAATAGGTATGGGAAGTATCCAGGGCACGTGTGTCCATCCAGCACAAATCAGCTTCGATCAATTGAGATACTTCGGGCTGGTAATTGCTGTTTACTAATACATCCCCCCGGCTTATATCAATATCATCTTTTAAATGAACAGTTACAGACATGCCTGCCAATGCTTCCTGGGGTTCTTCATCTAACAATTCTATTTTAGAAATAGACGAAGTAAATCCTGAAGGAAGAACAGTTACTTTATCATTTACTTTAAATGAGCCACTGGACACCCGGCCAGCATAACCGCGATAATCATGCAGGTCTTCAGTTTGAGGGCGTATTACCCATTGTACCGGGAAGCGGGCATGAGCGGTGCTATTATCAACAGCAAGTTCAATATTTTCAAGATATGGTAATAAGCTTTCTCCTTTATACCAGCTGATATTTGAAGATGGGTGAACAATATTATCGCCTTTAAGCGCACTCACCGGAATGTAATAAACATTTTTAAGATCAACTTTTGCAGCTAATTTTTGATAATCAGTAATGATTTGATCATATACCTCCTGGCTATAATTAACCATATCCATTTTATTAACACAAACTACGACCTGTTGTATACCTAATAGCGATACCAGGTAGGAGTGACGTATGGTTTGCTCAATAACCCCTTTACGGGCATCAATTAAAATGATAGCTAAATTAGCATTTGAGGCTCCGGTTACCATGTTACGGGTATACTGTATATGCCCGGGAGTATCGGCAATAATAAACTTACGCTTTTCTGTTTGAAAATACTTGTAAGCTACATCAATAGTAATTCCCTGTTCACGCTCAGCCTTTAAACCATCAGTTAATATAGCGAGGTCAATAGAACCATCGTCATTTTTTCGATTGGAAGAATGTAAGGCTTCTAACTGATCGGCTAATATAGAATCGCTGTCATACAACAAACGACCAATCAATGTACTTTTACCATCATCAACACTACCTGCAGTAATAAATTTTAATATATCCATAAATTAAAAATAACCCCCTTTCTTACGGTCTTCCATCGCTGCTTCGGATACTTTATCATCCATACGCGCGCCACGTTCGCTTATTTTAGAAGCACTTATTTCATTGATGATATCATCTAAATGATAAGCTTCAGATTCAACTGCCGCTGTACAGGTCATATCTCCAACTGTGCGGAAGCGTACGTTACGACGCTCAATAATATCTTCTTCGTCCATATTTAAAAATGGAGAAGCAGCCATTAACTGGCCGTTGCGTACAATGGTTTCCCGCTCATGCGCAAAATAAATTGATGGCAGGTCTATCTTTTCCCGTCTGATGTAATTCCATACATCCAATTCGGTCCAGTTACTGATAGGAAATACTCTTACATTTTCGCCTTTGTGAATTTTACCATTGTAAATATTCCACAATTCCGGACGCTGACGTTTAGGGTCCCACTGGCCAAATTCATCTCTTACAGAAAAAATACGTTCTTTAGCTCTTGCCTTTTCTTCGTCACGGCGTGCGCCGCCTATACAGGCATCAAACTTATGTTTGGCTATAGTATCCAATAAGGTTACCGTTTGCAAAGCGTTACGGCTGGCATTTTTACCTTTTTGTTCAATCACTTTTCCTTCATCTATCGAGTCCTGAACGTGACCAATGATTAATTTTTCATTTATACGCTTGATCATAGCATCACGATACTCGATCGTTTCAACAAAATTATGACCAGTGTCAATATGCACTAACGGGAACGGGAATTTACCGGGGCGGAAAGCCTTTTCGGCTAAGCGCACTAATGTAATGGAATCCTTACCGCCCGAAAATAAAAGTGCAGGACGTTCAAACTGGCCGGCTACTTCCCGTAAAATATATATGGCTTCCGCCTCCAGCTCATCTAAATAATCCAGGTGATTGTTACTCATTGTTTATCAATTATTAATTCATGCAGACCACATTCTTTTTTTGATTGATCTTCCCACCACCAGCGCCCGGCCCTAAAATCTTCGCCCGGTTGTACCGCACGTGTGCAAGGCAGGCAACCAATACTTGGAAAGCCCCTGTCATGAAGTGTATTATAAGGTATATTGTTTTTTTTGATATAATCTTTTACGTCATCAAGCGTCCAATTAAAAATGGGGTGAAATTTAATTAACTGGTGCTGCTCATCCCATTCTACATTATGCATAAACTGCCGGTTAACTGATTGTTCGGCACGAATACCGGTTATCCAGCATTGATTGCCTGCTAATGCCCTGCTTAATGGTTCAACCTTTCGTATGCCACAGCACTCCTTACGATTGTCAACCGATTCATAAAAGCTGTTAGGGCCTTTGGCATTCACCATTTGCTCTAATGGTTCATTCTTTGGATAATAGGCATGTATTGGCTGGCCGTATATTTCCATCGTACGGTTCCAAACATAATATGTTTCAGGAAACAACCTGCCTGTTTCTAATGTAAATATTTTTATGGGTAGCTGATTAGAAAAAATCATATGCGTAATAGCCTGATCTTCCCATCCAAAGCTTGTTGAAAATACAATTTGCCCTGGAAACCGATTGGCTAAAAGCTTTAAAGCTTCTACCGGCTCCAATCCGTCGGTTTGTTGTTTTATATTTTCTAATTCAATCATTATATAATCTTCAATAAGAAATTAACAATACTTTTTAGGCTTATTAATATTACAATTACTGCAACAGCAACCATAATAGACCTGGTTGATATTTTATTGGATATTTTGGCTGCTATAGGCGATGCTAAAGCGCTGCCCAAAACTAACCCGGAAACACTCTCCCAACGTGCGCCATTTAACATGGTGATAAATGTTAGCGAACTCATTAAAGCGATAAAAAACCGGGATAATTTTACGGTACCTAATGAGAAACGCGGGTTACGGCCACCAGCTATTAATGTAGATAATACTATTGAGCCCCAGCCACCACCGCCAACAGCATCAATAAAACCGCCGCCTAAACCCAATAATCCTATTCTTTTAATTTTATTATCAGCCTTTTTTTGTTTTAACTTAAAGGCTTTTGATAAAATAACCAATCCTAAAATAAGTGTATATAAAGATACGAAAGGTTTGGAATATTGGCTATAATGCTCTAATGATGACAAAATATAAGCACCTGTTACAGCACCTATAATACCCGGAATTAGCAGTAGTTTAAATAATTTCCAGTTTATATTACCCATGCGGTAATGCATCCAGCCGGCTATACCGTTACTTAGTATTTCTGATAAGTGAACACCCATACTTGCAATTGCAGGGGGCACACCCATAGACAACGAAAAAGTGGTTGCGGTAACACCGTATGACATACCTATAGCGCCATCTATAAGGGCTAATACAAAACCTGCGCCCAAAAAGTAGTAGAATATTGGGTTTATATTTTGTACATAGCTTTTAAATTCGGGTTCATTAAACCATAGTGCTGTTGCCGCAATAACAATGGATGCAATAATGGAACCCCATAACAGCCATTTAAAATTCTTTATGGGTTGAGTTTTAGGCTCAACCAGTACGGAGGTTATCTGGTTTAATTTTTTTACTTTATAAGCGAAATCACCATTTAAAGAATTACGCAGTATGCTCATTTGGTGAAGTGTGGTATTGAGCTCGTCAGGAATATTTTCATTAAGTATCTCTTTAAGCCTTTTAGCTACTGTAGGAGATTTTCCGTTGGTAGAAATACCTATTTTAAGATCACCTTTCTGTACAATAGAACCGAGGTAAAAATCGCAAAGTTCCGGTTTGTCAGCAACGTTAATTAATAATTTACGTTGATGGGCTGCCTGCCTGATACAATTGTTCAGTTCACTATTATCAGTAGCGGCAATTACAATATCGGCAGTATCCAGGTCATTCTCAGTAAATGATTTTTGTATAATATTTATTCCCTTGAATTTATCGGCTAAAAGATAAACTTCAGGGATAACATTTTCAGCAATAACAGTTACCCTTGCATGCCGGCTGTTGTTTAAGATAGCTGTCAGTTTTTCTAAACCAACATTACCTGCGCCAATAAGCACTGTATGCAATTCATTCAGCTTTAAAAAAACAGGGAATAGTTGATTACCCCCCGTTGTTTTTTCATCCTGAACGGATAATTGATCATTATTTTGTGCCAATAGCGTCATGAATTTCACTGGTAGATTTAAACCTTGAATGTAAAGTTACCACCTCGCCAAAAATCAACAGAGCAGGAGAGGTGATATTGTTTTCCTTAACATGCTCAACTATGGTTTCTACCATACCTACAGCAACCTTTTCATTAATAGTTGAACCGCTTTGAATTGCCGCTGCCGGCAAAGTATGCTTACCCGCGTTTTTAAATATTTCTACAATTTCGGCAAGTTTATGAATACCCATTAACACAACTACAGTTGCCTTTGAACGGGCAGCTTCATATAAATCATTTGATATTTTACCATCTGCCGTAGTTCCGGTTACCACCCAGAAACTTTCACTTAAACCGCGGTGGGTTACAGGGATCTGCAGCAATTCGGGTACTGCTATAGCGCTTGATATGCCGGGAATAACCTGTGCAGGGATATGGTAAGACGCGGCATACTCCAATTCCTCAAAACCTCGTCCAAAAACAAAAGGATCGCCGCCTTTAAGGCGAACAACATGACCATAGTTAATGGCATAATCAACCATTAACTTGTTTACAGTTTCCTGTGAATAAGAGTGGTCGCCTGAACGTTTACCTACATATACTTTAACCGCATTTTCAGACGCATGTTCCAGTAGTTCTTCATTAACCAGGGCATCATATAAAACAACATCAGCTGTATTTAAGGCTTTAATTGCTTTTAAGGTTATCAATTCCGCATCACCCGGACCGGCTCCAACCAATGTAATTGTAGGTTTTTTAATTATTTTACCCGTTTGCTCTTGCATCATGATTGCAGCACTTCCTCTCTTTTTGTTTTAACTGTATTTAAAAAATCAACAGCCAAAGCTTTGTATGTTGTTGCAAATTCTTCAGATGGTTCATTTTTGTTGATCTGTAATACCAGGTCGTTGAATGTTCCATTTAAATCGATCAGGCCTGTTTCTACATAATTGGCATCAAATTCCTTAATAATTCCTGCCTGTGTACTGCTGTTAACGCCTTTATCTAATAACAAAGCTTTTGCTGAGCTGATAAACACATTGTAAGAATGATAGATGGCATCAGACCAGGCACCGTTGTTATAAGATTCATTTGCCCAGCCCATTTTTTCTTCTGATTCATAAAGAAGGGTAGCTACCAGGTCAATTACTACACCTGCGCATTCACCTACACCAATAGCGGTTGCAAATGTTTCTTCATGGCCCCAATCAACAAATTCATCATCTGTCAGGGTAGTCAGGTCAGCCAATGGCTTTAACAATTGGTAAAAATAATCCTTACCCTGCCTGTCATAATAATTATGGAAGGTTTCATCTTCTATTGAATGTTGTTTATAATTATCCAATACTGCTCTTAAAACGTGAGTGGCACGTTTTGCAGGTACTTTTATAACTTTTTCTGCTGCGCGGCCAACCCCATTACCAACCGTTCCGCCACCTAACAGTACTTGTACAGATGGCAATACTTTAGTTCCGGCTTTTAGTGAACTACCATGAAAGCCAATATGAGCTAAACCATGTTGTCCGCATGAGTTCATGCAGCCGCTTATTTTAATTTTAATATCTCGGTTATAAATCAGGTCTTCATATTCAGCATAGATCACCTCTTCTAAAACACGCGAAAGTGTCATACTGTTGGAGATACCCAGGTTGCAGGTATCTGTACCGGGGCAGGTGGTTACATCGGCAACGCTGTCAAATCCGGGCTCGGCAAATCCAAGTTCTGCTAAACCTTTAAATAAAGCAGGTAAAGCCTCTTTTTTAGCAAATTTTAGTAGTAAACCCTGGTTTTGAGTTATCCTTATCTCATCTGCAACATAAGGTTTAATAGCATCTACCAATTTGCGTGCATTATCAGTAGCAATGTCGCCAACCGGCACTTTAATATAAACACCATAAAATCCCTGTTGCTTTTGTTCGAAAACATTAGTAGCTAACCATTGCTCGTAATGTAATGGATTGGTAATTTCAACGGCAGGGTATTGGGTAAGTTCAGGAATAAAAGGTAAAGCAATAGTATCCCTGTTAACGGTATATGATTTAACTTTATTGGCAATACGCTCTATTTTAGCTAAGCGTAAAACCTCATCAAGCCCAATTTTTTGTATTAAGTATTTCATGCGGGCTTTGTTACGGTTATTGCGTTCGCCATAACGGTCAAATACCCTTATAATAGATTCTATGTAGGGAATTAGCTGATCTTCGGGTAAAAACTCCTCAACAATGCTTGCCAATATGGGTTGTGCGCCCAAACCACCGCCTAACATTACCTTAAAGCCACGTTCATTATTGCTGTTTATTTTGGGTATCAAGCCTACATCATGGATATAGGAGAATGCAGTATCAGCTTCGCTTGATGAAAATGCTATTTTAAATTTACGCCCCATTTCCTGGCATATAGGGTTACGCAAAAAATATTCAAAAGTAGCATGTGCATAAGGTGATACATCAAAAGGCTCTAACGGATCAATACCTGATGTAGGAGAAGATGTAACGTTCCTTACCGTATTTCCGCAAGCTTCACGTAAAGTAATATCATCCTGCGCCAATTCTGCCCATAACTGGGGAGTTCTATCCAGACTTACATAGTGTATCTGGATGTCCTGCCGGGTTGTTAAATGCAAATTATGGCTGGCATATTTATCTGAAATGTCGGCAATGCGCAACAGTTGTTTAAAAGTTACTTTTCCAAAAGGCAGTTTAATACGTACCATTTGTACGCCGGGCTGTCGTTGCCCATAAACCCCTCTTGCCAATCGCAGGCTTCTGAATTTTTCATCATGTATTTTACCTTCACGAAAATCCCTGATCTTTTTTTCAAGATCAATAATATCTTTCTCTACAATTGGGTTTTCCAGCTCTGTTCTGAAGCTTTGCATATTATTTATTAGTTTGTTGTTAAAAAAAGACCCCTTTGGCCAGGCCAGGCTAAAGGGGTATATATTTTTTAAATATACCCATTATATCAATTCTGCTTATGCAGCATGCGTCAATATTTTGTAAAATATAAATAACCCATTTGTTTAAATATAGTTTTACAAACTTTGTACAAAGATATATATAGTATACGGAATTGGTAGATTAATATTAAAAATAACGACTTTTAACATTCAAATGATTAACCATTAAATATCAAAGAGGATTAACCATTAAATATCAGCGTATTTTCTCTTGCTATAATATCTGCAATACTGGTTTCTGTTAAAATCTTTAAGGAAGCATCCCGTACTTCAATAAATACATCTCTTATACCGCAGGTGGTTTCCTGGGGGCATTCATCACATTTATGATAAAAATTCAAGCTGGCACAGGGTACCATAGCAATTGGCCCGTCGGTAATGCGCATAACGTTAACCAAAAAAATATCTTTGGGATCCTTATTTAAACTATAACCGCCGCCAGCTCCTTTTTTACTATACAAAAAACCGGCGTTACGAAGATCTAACAGTATTTGTTCAAGGAATTTTTTAGGGATGCTCTCCGATTCGGCAATTTTTGAAATTTGCATTGGAGGTTTATCCTTGTTTTTTCCAAGTATAACTAATGCTTTAATAGCATATTTGGTTTTTTTTGATAGCATTTTCTAAATTATAATCACAAACTTAAATAAAGAATTTGATGAAAAGTAAAATACGTAGTTATTCAACTATTTCTTATCAGAATGCCCCAAATTCTTTTCGGGACTAACTACATCACGTACCAATTGCTTTAATTCCTTAATTTCAGGAAAACGGCCCTGCTCTTTGCGGTCAAATAAATTGATTTCGTTGACACGGATTTGATAACGACCAGCTGTTTCACTTGGTTGTAAGGTTACCCCATATAACTCATCTTCAAATGTAGTTAATAATTCCTGGGCCATATAGGCCGCCCGTAACAGCCAGTTGCATTTTGGGCAATATTCAATAGTAATGGTAGGTTTCATAAGGCAATTTCAACAGGAGTAATATTTATATCATAAATCTTTCTGCAGTATGGGTATTTAAAACAGCTATTTGATCATTAACAGAAATGTAACCTACATTCAGGCTGATCAAATTCTGACCAAAATATACTTTGTTGTTTTTTGAACGATAGGTTGCCAGCGTTTTCAATGGCTCTTTGGTTTGGACGGCATTGCTTTGATCTATTGTAATAACATTACATCGGGCACATAACTTTACACCATTAAAGGTAATATTATTAATCACCAGGGTATCCATTGTATCTTCCTGGTAAGGCTTACCACCTGTAAATACAATATTGGGGCGAAAACGGTCAATAAGTAAAGGTTGGGGCAGCCGATCGTTCAGGTCATCCAACGAAGCCTGCCCGATAATTAAAAAAGGATAGGCATCTGAAAAAGATGTTATGCTATCTGTAGAAGTATATTTAGGGTCTGTAGATCGTACAGTTTCATCAGGCATATATACTAAACGGCAATTTATGCCCAATATTTCAGTAAACCATTTATCAGCATCTTCACTTACCAATTGCCCGGTGCAGGTGTCATCCCAAATAGTAACATTAATAAATTGCTGAGTTAAAGGCTGAAATGGTATAATAAGATTAGCATTGCTTGTTTTATCTGTAATTTGTAACCCTTCATAGTGAAAGTTAACCTTTAACAGTGCCATTTGAGCTACCTCTCTTTGAGAAATAAAACGATTATATTTATCAACCAGCATCCATCGCCTGTCATATTCCAAACCACGGTCAGTTACATAGGCTTTGTTAACTTTTATGCCTCCTAATGATTTAACAGGATAAATATATAGTTCATTTATTTTCAGCATGCAGCAATGTTTAGTAAAGTTATAATTTAACACAATATTAAAACATAACATTTTATTAAAACTTAAACTTTATATATTTGGCCTCCATAACATCACTATAAATGAAATTAATTAGATACGGAGAACCGGGAAAAGAAAAACCGGGTGTAATTTTAAATGAGAAAAAATATGCCCTGACCGGCTTTACTGAAGATTATAATGAAGCCTTTTTTGAAACAGATGGCTTAAAACGGTTAAGCGATTATGTAGCATCTCATAAAGATGGTTTGGAAGAATTACCGGGAGATACACGCCTTGGCGCTCCTTTTTTACGCCCTTCAAAAATAGTTTGTATCGGGCTTAATTATGCAGATCACGCTAAGGAATCAAATTTACCTTTACCTGCAGAGCCTATCATATTTTTTAAATCAACCACTACTATTGTTGGGCCTAATGACGATTTAATTATACCCAAAAACAGCTTAAAAACCGATTGGGAGGTTGAATTAGCTGTTGTTATTGGTAAAAAAACCAGCTATGTAAGCGAAGAAGAAGCTTTAAATTATGTAGCTGGCTATTGTTTAATTAATGATTACAGCGAACGCGCTTTCCAGATGGAAAGGGGCGGACAATGGGTTAAAGGAAAAAGCTGTGATACTTTTGCGCCTATAGGCCCTTTTTTAGCTACCGCTGATGAAATTAAAGATGTAGATAATTTGCGCTTGTGGCTTACTTTAAATGGCAAGATGATGCAGGATGGCAATACATCAAACCTGATTTTTAAAGTGCCTTTTATAGTTCATTATCTGAGCCAGTTTATGACCTTGTTACCAGGGGATGTTATATCAACCGGAACTCCGGCAGGTGTAGGATTGGGACAAAAGCCCGAGCCGTTTTATTTAAAGCCCGGCGATGTTGTTGAATTAGGTATAGATGGCCTTGGAAGTTCAAAGCAACATGTAAAAGAATGGAGATAATTTTATAACTATCAGGGTTTTTGTGTATATAATAAATTATCTATATTGCGGAGGGAAATGGTGTCTTCCTTTTAAAAACCGCATTTGCTGATGGCGCCTACAAATTAAACTATCGTATTTACACGGTATTAACTATTTGCAGGTGAAAAAATTAAAATCCGAACATTATTCAATTATTAAACATTTAGTCCGCTGGACTTTATTGATCATTCCCGTTGCCTTAACTATCGGGAGTGTAGTTGCTTTTTTTTTATGGCTGCTCACCTTTGCCATTCATTTTCGCTTTGCCCATAAGTGGCTATTGTTTTTGCTTCCGTTAGCAGGCTTGCTTATTCATTTTATCTATCAATACATAGGTAAGTCTTCAGAAAAAGGCAACAACCTTATTATGGAAGAAATTCATGAGGAGGGCGGGGGGGTACCCAAAAGAATGGCTCCAATCATTCTGATCACTACCATCATAACACATTTATTTGGCGGTTCTGCAGGGCGGGAAGGAACCGCCGTACAAATTGGCGGAAGTATTGCTGCCATGTTTGGCGGATGGTTTAAATTAAAAGAGGTGGATATGCGCATGATCCTTACGGCGGGTATTGCAGCCGGATTTGGAGCTGTGTTCGGAACACCCGTTACCGGCGCAATTTTTGCCATGGAGGTTTTAACTATTGGCAAAATTCAGTATGATGCTTTATTGCCGGCTTTGATAGCAGCTGTTGTAGGCGATATAACAGTGAGTGCCTGGCATATATCACATGTACAGTATCATATTGATGCATTACCTCATTCATCTTATTTAATGCCGGAATTTTTTCATACAGATGTGCTGCTGCTGGGCAAGGTTATTATTTCGTCGGCTGCGTTTGGTATAGCAAGCTATACTTTTGCCATTATGGCACATAAAATTAAAAACACCTGTGTTAGAATATTTAAATCAAAATGGATGATTCCAATTTTTGGCGGATTACTAATTATTGGACTTACCCTGCTTATTGGTAAGCCCGATTATTTAAGTCTTGGCGTAGATGCTGAATATCCAGGTGCTGTAACTATTCCTTCGGCTTTTCATTCGGGCGGGTCCCACACCTGGAGTTGGTTCTGGAAAATGTTGTATACCACTATCACCATTGGAACAGGTTTTAAAGGCGGTGAAGTAACCCCATTGTTTTATATTGGTGCAACTTTAGGTAATACCTTATCGGGATTGTTAAATGCCCCCGTAAGCCTTTTTGCAGCATTGGGTTTTATTGCTGTTTTTGCCGGGGCCACTAATACGCCATTGGCCTGCACCTTTATGGGGGTTGAACTTTTTGGTGGTGAGCATGTGCTTTTGTTTGCTGTAGCTTGTTTTACCGCCTATTTTTTTAGCGGCCATTCGGGCATTTACAGTGCTCAGCGGATAGCTGTTCCTAAAATTTTGGATAAGCTTTATGCTGATGAAACATCATTATCAGAATCAATGAGGCGCAGAGGATATATCTATCAAAAATTAAGAAAATACCGTTTACCATTTAAAAAATAATAAGAGAATCTCCATAATTTTAGCCTCATTCTAAACTATTGGTATTTTGTAATCCAAAAAAAATTATTATACTGACTTAAAAGTATTTTTTCATGAGTTATTTTTCTGTACTTCCATATTTAGAATTATATTGTGCCTGTTTTTTAAATAATAATGTAAAACTTTAGATATTATTATTAAAAAATAATATTAAAACGAAAATTAACAATATTGTTACCTTTTATACACCTTATTTTTCTCACTTTTACACGCCCTCTAAATTATTGGGATTTGCTTTTTTTAAAAAAGCCATTGTTAATAATTTATTTACAATTACAACACTTTTAATTTACAATTGTCAAAATAAGAGCAGGCAATTTAAATGGCTAATATTTTTTTTAGTATGGGTACCACAGTTAGATTTTTTTTATTTATTACCGGTATATTTTGTGTAACATCATCTATTTATGCGCAAAATAGGAGGACCAATAATAATAACAAACCGCCCGTTAATCAGCCTGATACCGGTAAAAAGGGTTCATTGATAATAGTAGGAGCAAAGGATACAAACATTAATCACACAGATCAATATTTAACACTCAAGCAGTGTATTGATTATGCATTGATTCATCAGCCTGCTTTAAACAGATCATTAATAAATATTAATGTTACTAAAGAAACTAACGCTGTAAATTTAGCAGCATGGTTACCCCAGGTTAATGCCACCGGGAGTTTAGTACATTACCTTACAACTTCAAGTAATGGTGTTGCTGTTACCAGTTCCGGAAGTACAACAGGTACCACAACTACTGGAACAACTACAGGTTCATCGACAAGGTCATCTGCTGCCAATAGTTTTGTTCCTCAATTAGCTGTTTCTCAGGCTATATTCAGTCCCAGCCTTTTATATACTTCCAGAAGCGCTCCTTTATTTGTTAAACAAGCACAAGAAATTACAGACAGTACCAAAATATTCCTGATTTCAGCTATAAGCAAATCATTTTATAATGTATTGCTTAACCTTGAGCAAATAAATGTTTTAAAAGAAGATACTGCAAGGCTTGGTCAAAATGTTCGGGATACCTATCATCAGTATATTGGCGGTATTGTAGATGAAACAAATTACGAGGAAGCCACAATTACATTAAATAATTCAATGGCACAATTAAAACAAGCCAATGAAAACGTTGTGCCTCAGTTTGCTATATTAAAACAACTAATGGGTTTCCCGCCAGAACAGCGCTTTAACGTGAGTTTTGATACCCTGCAAATGATGCAGGGCATACATATTGATACAGCCCAGCAATTGCGTTATGAAAGCCGCATTGAGTATCAGCAATTAAATACGCAAAAAGGTTTGCAAAACGAGTTGTTACATTTTTACAGGTCCGCTTATTTGCCAACTGTATCGGCTTTTTTTAATTATAGTTTGCAGTATCAAAACAATAATTTCCCCAATCTTTTAAGTTCATCTTATCCAAACTCAATAGTGGGCTTGTCATTCAGCATACCAATTTTCACAGGCTTTGCACGGACACACAGTATACAAAGAGCTAAATTACAATCGCAACTGCTTAACTGGGATGAGGTTGAGCTTAAATCACAAATTTATACAGAATATTCAAGCGCTTTAGCCAGTTACAAAGGGAACCTGTATAATTTGCAACTATTAGAGAAAAACGTAGCATTAGCAAAACGCGCTTATTTTGTAATAAACCTGCAGTATAAACAAGGTATTGTGGCTTATTTGAATGTAATTACTGCCGAATCCAATCTGATAACATCAGAAATAAGCTACTTAAACGCTTTATTCCAGGTACTATCAAGTAAAATAGACTTGCAAAAAGCAATGGGAAGCATTTCATATTAACGTATAAAACCAACAACGCTCCATGAACAGAGTAATATTTAATACCATTTTAATCAGCTTCCTTTTATTAGGAGCATGTAAAAAGAAACAACCACCGGCCAGTCCGGAAATACCTGTTAACCTATATCAAGTTAAACTTCAAACGGTTTTATATTATGATAAATATCCGTCAACAACCCAGGCATTAAGCCAGGTTAGTCTGCTTGCACAAATACAGGGTGCTATTACCGGGATATTTTTTAAAGAAGGCAGCTATGTAACTAAAGGACAAAAATTATACGAGATTGATAGAAGCATTTATGAGGCAAATTATAATGCAGCTATAGCAAACCTTAAGGTATCACAAGGTACTTTGGTACAATCACAACAGGATGCTGACCGTTATGACTATTTAAATAAGTATAATGCAGTAGCCAAGCAGTTATATGACCATGCTATAATTACGCTGCAAAATTCTAAAAGCCAGGTCAAATCAGCTGAAGAAGCGGTAAAAACAGCAAAAACAAATTTAAATTATGCCGTTATAACTGCTCCGTTTAGCGGTACAATAGGTCTTAGCCAGGTAAAACTGGGTAATGTTGTAACTGTTGGTTCAACTATTTTGAATACTATTTCAACGGATGACCCAATGGCTGTTGATTTTATTATTAATGAAAAACAATTACCGAAATTTGAAAAATTGCAAGAGGTTAAAGACCAGGTTCGCGATTCACTTTTCACTATTTTATTGCCAGATAATTCGCTTTATACATATCCGGGTAAAATATCTGTTATTGACCGGGCTGTTGATTCGCAGACGGGCTCTATTACAGTAAGGTTGGTTTTTCCTAATTCAAAACATTATTTAAGGGTGGGTATGAGTTGCGTGGTAAGAGTACATAACCAGGACACCCAGCCACAATTAGTATTGCCTAATAAATCTGTTGTTGAGCAAATGGGCGAATATTTTGTATTTGTTGCGAAAGATAGTCTTGTAAACAACCCCAAAGCAGGTGCAGATTCTGCTAAAAATAAAGTGCAGACACTTGTAGCGCATCAGAAAAAAGTTATGGTTGGACAAACCGTAGGGCCAAATGTGGTGATAAAAAGCGGTATAAATGATGGGGACCGCATAGTTGTTGATGGTTTACAGTCATTACATGATGGTTCAAAAATAACTACTGCCAATAAGGTGCCGCCATCCGCGGGAGGTAAAGGGCGTTAGCGGGAATGGATGATTTACATACTTTATGCTTTTTAGTTGATGAATAACCTATGATTGCTAATACTTTTATAAAAAGACCCATAACTGCGATAGTTATATCCATTGTATTGGTAATTACCGGTACGGTATGTATCCTGCTTTTACCTATTGACCAATACCCTGATATAACACCGCCTATTGTGCAGGTTAACGGCCAGTTTACCGGAGCTGACGCGCAAACCGTTGAGCAAACGGTTGCAACGCCAATTGAGGAGCAGGTAAATGGTACTCCTGGCATGGAATACATGCAAAGTAACAGTACCAATAACGGTTTAATGACCTTGAACGTTACCTTTAAGATAGGAACTAACATTGACGTTGCCGCATTGGATGTTCAAAACAGGGTAAGTATTGCTTCACCATTGTTGCCGGCAGTAGTAAGCCGGCTTGGCCTAACAGTTCGTGCTGTTAATCCAAGTATGCTAATGATGGTGGCTATTTATGCGCCAAAAGACACTCATAATATTACTTTCCTGGATAATTATACCAATATATTTATTCAGGATGCACTTTTGAGGGTGCCAGGGGTTGGCAGCATCAACCGGTTTACTGATGATTTCAGTATGCGAATATGGATGAACCCTGAAAAGATGGCATCTTATAAACTGACGCCAACAGATGTTATTAGTGCTTTAAACGCGCAAAACGTACAGGTAGCCGCTGGTACAGCCGGGGTACCCCCTCAATCATCAAGTCAAACTTATGAGTTGGGTATTTTGGTTAATGGACGGTTAAGTAAGGTATCGGAGTTTGAAAATATTATCATAAAATCCATACCCAGTACAGGGGAAATGGTTTATATGAAGGATATAGCAAGGGTTGAATTAGGTAAGTTTACCTTTTCAAGTAACTCATTTGTTGATGGCCACCGTGCTTCTTATCTGCAAATTTACCAGGCGCCCGGAAGCAACGCGCTCGAAACAGCACAAGGTATTTATGACGAATTAGCTAAATTACGTCAAACCTTTCCTGCTGATGTGGAATACAGTGTTCCATTTGAATCAGTAACCGTAGTAAAAGTTTCAATGCAGGATGTGGTGGGCACCTTATTAAAAACATTGGCCCTGGTAGCAGTTGTGGTATTTGTGTTTTTACAAACATGGCGCTCAACGCTTATCCCGGTTCTGGCTATACCGGTATCCATATTCGGCACATTTTGTTTCTTTATTCCGCTTGGCTTTACTATTAACACCTTAACCATGTTTGGTTTTGTGTTGGCTATAGGTATTGTGGTGGATGACGCTATTATTGTGGTTGAGGCAGTGCAGCATTATATTGATCATGATAAAATGTCGCCTAAAGAAGCTACTTACCAGGCTATGAAAGATATTTCTGCGCCCGTTGTAGCTATTGCACTCATATTGGCGGCAGTATTTGTTCCGGTAGGCTTTATACCTGGTATAGTTGGTCGTTTATATCAGCAGTTTGCCATCACTATCGCTATATCGGTTATGATATCGGCATTTATTGCATTGTCTTTAACACCCGCATTGTGTACCATATTATTAAAGCCAACTGATTTTAACAGAAAGCCCAATTTAATGGACAGGGGTTTTGCCAAATTTAATGCCTGGTTTGACAGGATAACGGTAAAATATACCAATGGTGTAGACAGGAGTATAAAAGGGGCCAGGTATATTGTGATCTTATTAATATGTATTTGTATAGGTACCTACTTTTTATTCCAGGCAAAGCCGTCCGGGTTCATTCCTTCTGAGGATGACGGAAACTTATATGTTACTTTTCAGTTGCCTCCGGCTTCATCAACAGCACAATCAGTTGAGTTGATGTCTAAATTGATGAAAGTAGTTGGCGCAACACCGGGTGTAGCTCATTATGCTGCCTTATCGGGGTTAAACGTGGTAACTAATGCAAGTAATTCAAATAACGGTACTATTTATTGCCAGCTTGCGCCATGGGATGAACGTAGTACAAGCAGCGAACAAGTGCCGGGTATTATTAATGTAATACAAAAACGTATTGTTGATGCAGGGATAAGAAACGCTAATGTGGAAGTTATACAGCCATCACCATTACCCGGTGTTGGAACTACTGTTGGTTTTAGCATGCAAATAGAACAGCGCAGCACCAATGACGATATTCATGCCTTTGAAAAGGTGGTTAACAAGTTTATTGCTGAGGCAAATAAAAACCCGGCAATAACCAGGGCATTCAGCTTTTTTACTGCCCATACGCCTAACTATAATTTAACCGTAGACCGCCAGAAATGCGAAAAGCTGGGGGTAAATGTGGCGGATGTTTTTACAACTATACAAGCTTATATGGGTAGCTTATATATTAATGATTTTACTACCTATAACCGTACTTTTCATGTGGTTGTTCAGGCTGATACAACTTTTCGTGCCAATATAGCAGACATGAACAAATATTATGTGCGTAACCAGGCAGGAACAATGGTGCCATTGGGTACAATGATCAGCTATGCGCCAATTGAGGCAGCACCGCTTATATCACATTTTAATATATTCCGTACAGCCGAAATTGATGGTTCATCTGCTGAAGGATACAGCAGTACTGATGCCTTAAAAGCATTGCAGGATGTAGCAGCCAGGGTTTTGCCGGAAGGTTATACTTATGAATTTTCGGGTTTAAGTTATGAAGAGGTAAAAGCAGGTTCAACCACCATTTACATCTTCCTTTTCTCCATTACGTTTGTTTTCCTTTTCCTGGCAGGACTATATGAAAGCTGGTCGGTACCATTTTCGGTATTGCTTGCCGTACCTGTGGGAGCGTTTGGAGCGATACTGGCACTTGTTTTTGTACCCAGCCTTACCAACAACGTTTACGCGCAAATTGGTTTAATAACCCTCATAGGCCTTGCTGCCAAAAATGCCATATTAATTGTTGAGTTTGCAAAAGTGCGGGTAGACAGGGGAGAAGATTTGATTAAATCAACCCTTGAAGCAGTAAGCCTTCGTTTACGGCCTATTATTATGACCTCCCTGGCATTTATATTAGGTGTATTGCCGCTGGTGCTGGCAACCGGTGCAGGTGCCGTAGCCCGAAGAACTATAGGGTATACCGTACTTGGAGGGATGTTGGCTGCTTCATCTCTGGCTATATTTATTGTTCCGGTTTTGTATGTTCTTATAACAAAGGTATCCTATGGTAAAGAACAGCTAGCTTATTTAAAGGCGCACCATAAAGAATTACTGGAAAAGGAGAAAAAAGTTGAAGCACAAAATATTGATCCTGAATTAGAGTACGAGATAACAAAATCACGAGAACTGGGAAAATCTGATCATATATGATTGCGAATACATTTATCAAAAGACCGGTAACTGCAATTGTAATATCTGTGGTATTAATGATATCAGGGATAATATGCCTTTTTAATCTCGCTGTTGACCAATATCCTAATATATCCCCACCCAGTGTTTCGGTTAATACTTCCTATACCGGTGCTGATGCCCAAACTGTTGAACAGCAGATTGCTACTCCTATTGAAGAGCAGGTAAATGGTACGCCGGGTATGGAGTATATGCAAAGCACCAGTACCAACAGCGGGGGTATGAGCTTAAGGGTAACTTTTAATATTGGCACCAATGTACAAATTGCGGCGCTTAATGTTCAAAACCGAATGAGCATTGCAAAGCCCTTGTTGCCAGCAGTAGTAAGCAGGCTGGGATTAAATGTACGTGCGAGTAATCCCGATCAGTTGATGCTTGTCGCTGTATACTCCCCTAAGAAAACGCATGGTATAACTTTTCTGGATAATTATACGAGCACGTTTATACAGGATGCTATATTACGTGTTCCGGGAGTAGGTGATGTAAACGCCCGTGCGGATGCCTTTAGTATGCGTATCTGGATGAACCCTGATAAGATGGCATCCTATAGCTTAACGCCGGCTGATGTTGTTGCAGCTTTAAACGCTCAAAATGTTTATGTGGCTGCCGGATCTGTTGGAGCGCCACCCCAAAAATCAACTCAAACTTATGAAACCGGCATTTTGGTGAACGGAATGCTGAACAAAGCTGCTGATTATGAAAAAATAATTGTAAAAACAATTCCGGCAACCGGGCAAATGGTTTATGTAAAAGATATAGCCAGGGTTGAATTAGGTAAGTTTACTTTTTCAAGCAATGCATTTGTTGACGGGAACAGGGCGTCTACACTACAAATATTTCAATCGCCGGGCAGTAACGCCTTGCAAACTGCCGATAATGTATATGCTGAACTTGCGCGATTAAAAAAAACTTTTCCTGCTGATATTGATTACGTAATACCTTTTGAATCCATCACCATTATTAAAGTTTCTATGCACGAAGTGATAGATACGTTAATAAAGGCGCTTGCCTTGGTTGCAATAGTGGTATTCTTGTTTCTGCAAAACTGGCGCTCTACAATTATTCCTATACTGGCTATTCCCGTATCAATTTTAGGAACTTTTTGTTTCTTTATACCCTTAGGGTTCACAGTGAATACACTTACCATGTTTGGCTTTGTGCTGGCTATTGGTATTGTGGTTGATGATGCTATTATTGTAGTGGAGGCTGTGCAACATTATATTGATGAGCAACATATGTCGCCCAAGGAAGCCACATATAATGCTATGAAAGAAATTTCGGCACCGGTAATCGCTATCGCTCTAATTTTGGCGTCTGTATTTGTTCCGGTTGGCTTTATACCCGGCATTGTAGGTCGTTTGTATCAGCAATTTGCTATAACTATTGCCATATCGGTTATGCTTTCAGCATTTATCGCATTATCCCTAACACCGGCACTTTGTACTTTACTGTTAAGACCCAGTAAGGCTTATACAAATAAGTCAAATTGGCTGGATAAATTTTTTCATCATTTCAATCATGTTTTTGATAAATTAACCTTTAACTATACCAATGGCGTAAGACGCAGCATCAAGAGCTCGCGATATGTTGTTATTATGCTGGTTTGTATTTGTTCCGGAGCCTATCTTTTATTTATGGCCAAGCCATCAGGATTTGTACCACCGGAAGATAGCGGCCGATTATATATAACCTATCAAATGCCTGAAGCTTCTTCAACTATTCAATCAGTAAACCTGATGCAAAAGCTGATGAAAATTGTGGCTTCTACTAAAGGAATACAACATTATACGGCTATATCCGGATTTAATATATTAAACGGCGGGGCTAATTCTAATAACGGCTCCATGTTTTGCATGCTTACGCCATGGGACGAGCGTACCACGCCAAGCACCACGGCGCAAGGATTAATGGATGGACTTAAAAAAAAGATTGCTAAAGCCGGCATAAAAAATGCAAACATAGTTGTAGCTCAACCCCCACCTATAAGGGGCATAGGGCAGGCCGCTGGTTTTAGTATGCAAATTGAACAGGGAAGCTCTACTGATGATATATATGCTTTTGAAAAGGTAATCAAAAAATTTGTAGCCGCAGCACATCAAACACCAGCTACATCAACTGCATATTGTTATTTCTCGGCGCATACCCCAAGTTATGATCTTAATGTTGACAGGGAAAAATGTGAAAAGCTTGGTGTTAATATTTCAGACGTTTTTTCGACAATGCAAGCTTATATGGGTAGCTTATTTGTCAATAACTTTACTTTATATAACCGAACATACCACGTTGTAGTACAGGCAGATACCGGGTATAGAGCACTTATATCCAACATGGATAAATATTATGTACGCAATTCAATAGGTCAAATGGTTCCGATAAGCGCGGTGATTAATTATAAGCCTACTGTTGCGGCCCCGCTTATTACCCACTTTAATATTTTCCGTTCGGCAGAGGTTGATGGATCAATACCAGCAGGATATAGCAGCGGTCAATCCATTGAGGCTTTAAAAGCCATAGCTGCCAAAACCTTACCGCGCGGATATACTTATGAATTTTCAGGTTTGAGTTATGAAGAATTGAAGGCCGGTTCTATTACTATATATATCTTCCTTTTCTCCATTATTTTCGTATTCCTGTTTCTTGCAGCATTGTATGAAAGCTGGTCTGTGCCATTTTCAGTTATGCTTGCTGTTCCGATAAGTGCTTTTGGGGCTATTCTTGCCTTAACAATGGCACCAGGCATTACCAATAACGTGTATGCACAAATTGGGTTAATCACATTGATTGGCCTGTCTGCGAAAAATGCGATTTTGATAGTAGAATTTGCCAAGATCAGGGTTGACCGGGGAGAGGAGCTGATAAAATCAACCCTTGAAGCTGTACGCTTACGTTTACGCCCGATCATTATGACCTCGCTGGCATTTATTTTGGGTGTACTGCCGCTTGTTTTGGCAACCGGCGCGGGGGCAGAGTCAAGAAATACTATAGGTGTAACTGTTTTGGGAGGAATGATTGCCTCATCAACCATATCTATATTTATTGTTCCTGTGCTTTTTGTATTATTTACCCGTTTATCCTATGGTAAAAAAGAGCTGGCTTATTTACAGGCGCACCATGAAGAATTGATGGAGAAATCAGAAAGAGTGGAAAAGCAAAACATTGACCCGGAATTGGAATATGAAATAGCCCTGGAAAAAGCAAGGGATGAAGAGAACAGAGCTGGCCATGAAAAGGATCAGGATATTTAACACAATCTGTTATTTACGGTTTTAGTTTGGCTGGTGTGTGAAGAACCCCGGAATTAAAGAATTGTTTATTTCGAA
Source organism: Mucilaginibacter sp. (assembly GCA_028287805.1). Taxonomy (GTDB): domain Bacteria; phylum Bacteroidota; class Bacteroidia; order Sphingobacteriales; family Sphingobacteriaceae; genus Mucilaginibacter. The sequence goes on along the minus strand of JAQBOY010000255.1, from coordinate 12,334 downwards.
GTTTAGTTACTTTCATCCAGGAACACAGACAATTGCATGGTACCATCGTGAAAGACGTGAAAATGATAATGCCCGTTAAATAAATACATATTAGGCTGCAGTGCTTTTATCAATTTATCTTTTGTAATACTTGTTTTTATATCACTATCAATTAAAGTATCAGTTTTAAACGAAGTGTTCAAACTAATATAATGTCCTGTTCTTATAATTTCCAGCTTAAAATCCTTATAATAAGTAAAAGGAACATTATTTAAAATTTGCTGCACCATCCGGAAAATAACAATTTCCATTAGTTTATCTATGCCTAACGGCAGCTGATGTAAATTTACCTGGCAATGATCGACTTGTATATTTAATCGCTGATTAAGTAGTGTTTGAAGTGCGGTGGCAAGGCCAAATTGTTCTAATATTTGAGGCTTAAGTTCAAAAGTTAACAAACGAAGTTTGTTAATAGCCATGGTCAGATAGTTGTTCACCTCTATTACGGTATCGCCCGATAGTTTCATCTTTGCTATAGATATCAGTTGAACAATGTCTTCCTGCAGCAACTCTGCTACTTCCCCCCGTTCTGATTCTAAAGAACTAAAAACCTCTTTGCCAATATCTCTCATCATGTAAAACCCACTGTGATATTGATTTTCTGAAAGCGTTACCTCTTGCACCATTTCTTATTGATGAGAACTATTATGATTAAATTAGATATGATTTAACTATAAACTATAACGCTTATTCTTTAATAAAAGCATTATAACGTTATATTTTATATTTTTTATAATTAGGATAAGTTTTTTACGTAAAAAATCGTACTAAGGTTACTTTAAACTTATTAAAGTTGTAAAAACTTTTAAGCTTCATTTTCAATGAAAGCTGCTATTGGCCAAATCGTGAAGGCCATGATGAACATGTAGCAATCGCTATTGCTTTAACAATTACACAAAGAAAGAATTGTAATATAAGATATTCGTTATGGCGTGAATAACTAATATTAAGTTTTAAAGCTTTAACTGGATTAGTTATATAAAGAAATTTCATTTAAGACAATGGTTTTACATGTAATTAATTTACTAAATATTTTTTTAATGATTAAAACGATCAGATTAGCCTATTTATTTTACTAATAAGAAAAAAAACAATTGATATTTTATATAAATTATGCTGTTTTTTATATAAAAAAAATAATATCGATTGAATTTGTACTATGAATTTTAAAAAAATAGCAAAAAAGATATTCATAAGTGCTTTTCATTAAATTTATGTTCACAAATTGCTAATTTTATACTGTTAAATGTCAATTTAAGGTGATATTTATTGCAAACCTCTTTTATTTTTTAAAAAATAGCAAAATGAAGCTATCTAAAACACTTACTGACAAATCTATGGGGCCATAATTACTTAAGAGAAGGCTCATAAAAAAACCGGGAACGTTTGCACCGCTCCCGGAAATACAATGGGCAAATAAAAAACCGCTTTCGAAACGAATTTAATCTTTAACCCTAATTCTGCAAAATTATGCAATTGACTGCTATTTGCAAAAACGTGCTATTATATTATTACAATAGGCTCGTTTATGTAGTAAATTACCGGAAAAACCGACTTAATAATTCAATAAGATTACCAGCGTATGCTGATGACAATGCTAAAAAGACCGGTACCTTTTTTTTAGAGCTGTTTAATTCAAGTTTAACTAAACGTTTTATTTTGCGGATGTGGATAATAGCTGTGCTTTTATTTACTGTTATAGCGCAGGTTAATGCAACAGGTTATGCACAAAACGTAACGTTTAACCAGCATCATGTATCGCTTAAAAAGCTGTTCAGCAAAATAAATGAGCAAACAGGTTATCTTTTTCTTTACAATCAGGAATGGATAAAACTGGCTAATAAAGTTGACATTGTAGCAAACAATGCCCCTTTAGAAGAAGTACTCAACGCTTGTTTTAAAAATCAGCCCTTAACTTACACTATTGTAAACAAAACAATTGTCCTTCAATTAAAACCTCAGTATGCAAACAATTCTACACCAACAGTAAGCACAAGTACACCAATCAGTATCCCTATCACAGGTCAAATAAAAGATGATAAGGGCCAGCCGATTCCAGGAGTTAACGTCACTGTTAAAGGAACTAAAACAAGTACACAAACAAATGCTAACGGGAATTACTCCATAAATGTTCCTGATGAAAATAGTACCCTTGTTTTTACTTCAATAGGATTTTCAAAAAAGGAAGTTAAAGTTGATGGAAAAAGAACAATCAATTTAACGCTTACTGAAACGCTGAGTGAATTAAGTGAGGTTGTGGTTTCGGGTTATACTGTACAAAACAGAGCTGAATTTACCGGTTCATCATCCCATATTGGGGGTAAAGAATTAGCAGAGCGTCCGGCTCCAAGTTTTGACCAGGCACTTGCGGGCCAGGCGGCAGGGGTAAAGCTTACTTCTTCCAGCGGATCATTAAACTCTCCGCCTGTATTCAGGATCAGGGGTACCAATTCTATAACTTCAAGCGCCTATCCTTTAATAATTATTGATGGTGTACAAGCTTTTACAGGCAATGTGGGTAATTCGGCCGAAAATAACCCTTTGTCGACTATTAACCCGGATGATATACAATCAATTGAAATATTAAAGGATGCTTCGGCAACCGCTATATATGGCTCAAGGGGTACTGACGGGGTTGTTGTTATAACCACAAAAAAAGGGAAGCAGGGAAAAGCAAAGGTAACTTATGATGGATATGTTGGCATGACTAAAAAGCCGAAGCTGCCCAAAGTGCTGAGTGCCGCAGATTATGTAATGATCAAAAACGAATCATTAGTTAATAATGGATCGGCACCCGCGTATTTCCTGCAACAAAATCCTGATGGGTCAACCGTTCAAACTAATTGGTATGATTATGTTTATCAAACCGGAAAATCTCAAAATCATAATTTAAGTGTTTCAGGGGGATCAGAAAACACCCACTACTTTTTTTCGGGTTCCTATACAGACCAAATAGGTTTTTTAGTGAAGAACACCTTTGAGCGTGGAGGAACAAGATTTAACATAGACACTAAGCTAACCAAAAATATTACCGTAGGAGCAAATGTATCCTACACTGATGCTTTAAACAATAACTTAACCAGCGGATTTAATAACACTTTTGGACTTAATAACCTGGTACGTGAGTCGATGGTATTACCACCCAATCTTTCGCCATTAAACCCTGATGGATCCTATAATATAAGCGGAAGTGGTATAGGTTATGGTGCCAATACGATATTAACGGGTTATTATAACCCGCTGCCCCAATTACAGTACGATAAATATACTTCTGAGAGTAAAGCACTTTTAGGAAATATTTTCCTGGAATGGGAATTAGTTAAAGGATTAACCGGAAAAATCAACTATAGTGTAAATGATTTAAATACGGTGAATATGGGATTCAGCAATCCTTACCAAGCTGGTGGATTTTCTACAAATGGTTCGGCTACTAATACATCCGGTGATAACAGGCGAACAGATATCCTCGGGCAGTTAACCTATACCACTACATTTGCCGGGAAACATCATTTGAGCGTTTTAGCAGCTTATGAGGCAATTCCTACTACTTCATCTTCATGGGGCGTTACCAAAACAAACCTGACCGATCGTTTTTATGAGTCTTTTTATGGTAGTTTCTCTACTATTAGCGGCTCGACATCCACCTATGCCCAAACGGGGTTGAAATCGTACTTCAGTAATTTGTTTTATGACTATGACAAGAAATATTTACTGAGCGCCAGCTTTCGCAGAGACGGCTATTCATCTTTAGCCTATAAATATGGAAATTTTCCGGGTGGATCAATAGGTTGGAATATTGCGGAGGAGGGTTTCTTTAAAAGCTCTACGCTTGCAAAAACCCTTTCTTTATTAAAACTAAGGGCCAGTTACGGAAAAACAGGTAATATAAGCGGAGTAAGTACCTATGCTTCTTCATCGCTATATAGTTCTGGTGTTTATGGCGGTTTACCAACTTTAACTACATTTCAAAACGGGAATCCTAATCTGACATGGGAAACCAGTAAGAAAACAGATTTTGGTTTAAATGTGGGTTTATTTAATAACCGGATTGTGATTGACGCCGATTACTTCAATAATAGTGATGACGGTTTGATATTAAATGTGCCCCAGGCAGCTTCAAAAGGCCTGCCCAATAATACCCTTACAGAGAATATAGGTTCGATGTACAATCGTGGTTTCGAGTTTAATATTGAGGCACGTATTATTGACCATGCTAAATTTAAATGGACAGCAAACTTAAACATCAGTACTTTAAAGAATAAAGTAACCTCTTTAGCTCCGGGAGTTAATGATATATGGACCAGCAGTTTGGAAACCACAAATATTACCCGTGTAGGCTATCCTGTAGGTGCTATATATGTAGCTAAAACAACCGGTGTAAACCCTGCCAACGGTTTAAGAACTTATTTGAACAAAGCAGGACAAACAGTACAATATAGCCCTGTGAACGGTAAGTGGACCTATCTTGACGGAACAACCGCACCGGCTCTTGACGCTTATGGAGACGGAGTAGTTATGGGCACTACGCTGCCTACGTATTATGGTGGTTTTAACAATACTTTTAACTATGGTAATATTGATCTTACCTTAAACTTTACTTTTTCGGGCGGAAACCAGATATATAACGGTACTAAGGCTACCATGTTAGATAACCGTTTCTATAACAATCAAACGGATATTTTAAGGAGGTGGACAACACCTGGCCAAATAACAGATATACCTGCGTTACACTATAACGACCAGCAAGCCAGCGGATCTGTATTGCCCAACTCGTACAACGTTGAAAATGATAGCTATATTAAATTAGGCTATGCATCTATAGGTTACCGGATACCCGTGAAATATTATTCAAGGCTTGGTGTATCATCTGTAAGGATATATGGTACAGCAGGCAATTTCATTTTATATACTAAATATACCGGTTCTGATCCTGAAATATCTGCCAATGGTGATTCAAATACTGCCGCCGGGCATGATAAGAACGCAGTACCAGCCGGTAAAACATTCACATTAGGACTTAGTGTGGGATTTTAATTAAAAAGCAATGGAAAAAATGAAAAAATATAGGAAAATAATATTGCGTGGTTCGCTGCTTGGCATAATGATGATCAATGCAACATCATGTACTAAAAACTTGTTGGCTCCCACTATTATTACAAACATTTCCGATAAATCAGCTTTCGATACTCCTGAGAGGATTTTGGCACAGGTAAACGGATTATATTCATCTATAAAAAATGGAAATTTTTACGGAGGAAGGCTTATCATTTACAATGAATTGAGGGCTGATGAGTTTATCATGAATAAACCTAACATCGTAACCGGTCAGCAAACCTGGAGCCAGTCGGTTAACTCGGGTACCAGTGAAGTTAACGGTTTATGGAGCGCAGGATATGCCACTATAAATAGTGTAAATACATTTTTAGCCGGATTGGACCTTAATAAAAGCAAGGTAAGCAGTACTTTATATGATAATTATACTGCAGAAGCTAAATTTTTACGTGCCTTGTGTTATTTTGCAATGGTACAAACTTATGCTCAGCCTTATGCAAAAGATAATGGCGCAAGCCCCGGATTGCCGCTTCGTTTAATTCCTGAATACTCATCAGCTAATAATCAGTTGGCAAGAAGCACCGTTGCACAAATATATGCACAGGTACTTAGTGATTTAAATGCTGCAGAAACGGGTTTACCAGCCAGCTATTCAAGCGCGTCTTTAAATTCTACCAGAGCAAGCAAAAATACAGCTATTGCTTTAAAAACAAGAGTTTACCTGGTGATGAACAATTATGCCAGTGTAATAACAGAAGCTGCTAAAATAGTTTCAGGAACCACTTCATTTTCAGCTCCAACTGGTGTTACCAACAAAATGGAAACCAATGTGACCACCGTATTTGGCGGAAGCTACGTAGGACCTGAGGCGGTGTTATCATTGCCATTTACACCAACCGAAACTCCGGGCACTCAAAATCAGCTTGCTTATTATTTTAATATTTCTCCCGGAAACGGTGAGTTTTATCTGAATACGGCAGGTACCATATCAGACCCGGTTTACAGTGCGGCATCAACCGATGCACGAAAGGGGCTTGTATTTACCAATACCGGGCAAAAGTGGCTTTCGAAATATAAGGTTGCATCCACTTATTCTGATTATGTACCGGTTATCAGGTATCCGGAGGTTTTATTAAATTATGCAGAGGCGCTGGCAAGAGCAGGAGACGCAATAAGTATGGCAAAAGCTAAATTGTTGCTGGCAGCTGTAAGAAACAGGTCTGATGCGACTTATGTATTTCCTGTAGTGAGCACAGCCACCCAATCAGCGCTGATAGCAACCATTTTACAGGAAAAGAAGATTGAATTTTTAGGAGAGGGTTTCCGTGTACCTGATTTGCAAAGGTTACTGCAAACTTTGCCTGCTAAAACAGCCCCTACAGGAATAGCGCCTGCGGTAGCACCAACAGAAAACAGATATATATGGCCAATACCCGCTAATGAAACCTCTATTAATGCTTTGTGTATACCCAATCCTTCATAGTCATGCTTAAATCAGTATCATGAATTTTGAAGTTTTATTAGTAACAGGAATGATTGCATAAGCAATCATTCCTTTGTGCAGGAAACAACTCCGGCAGGAAGAGAGCAGTAGGGGCACCGGCAGCGGGCATTTCTGCAATGGCGCAGAAGATGAAATAGTATAAAGAATTCCTGTATTTTAGGTCATTGCCCGAGATCGTAATCCTGATACGGACTTTTTAAATGACATTATAAATTATTAATACTTACGTAAGACCACTATGAAAAAGTTTATTCACCTGTGCAGCATAGCTACAGCAGCATTTCTGTTAGGTTCATTCACCTCGGTAGCGCAAAATTTTTCTATGGAAGATGTTACCAACTACCCATTTCCGAGAGAGCTCACCAGTTCGGCGACAGGATCTAAAATAGCCTATACGGTTGAAGAGCGGGGTCGTAGAAATATATACGTTGCCAGCGGTCCGGATTTTACCATTCGGAAGCTAACAAATTATACTAAAGATGACGGGCAGGAAATTACCAGTGTATCAATCTCAAAAGATGGAAAGTGGGTAGTTTATGTAAGAGGTGGTGAACATAGCGGGAACCATGACCGCAGCACAATAGTAAATCCTGCGAATGACCCTATCGCTCCTAAGATTCAGGTTTGGAGTATGCCTTTTGCAGGTGGTGCATCAAAGCTTTTAGGTGAAGGAGATTATCCAGTTGTTTCGCCTAAAGGCGATAAAGTTGCCTTTATTAATACCGGACAAGTATGGGTTGCACCTACTAATGGTTTAACGGCGGGTAAACCTATGTTTACCGTACGCGGTGAATGCTCCGGTCTACAATGGTCGCCAGATGGCTCTATGCTGGCTTTTGAATGTAACCGCACAGATCATGCTTTCATTGGGGTTTATACCAATGATAACACACCTATAAACTGGATTTCACCCGGCTTTGCAAAAGATGCTTCGCCCAGATGGTCGCCGGATGGGAAAAAGATTGCCTTTATACGTACCCCGGGAGCCGTTATTACACCCGGTTCAGCTGCCGGTGATAGCAGAAACGGAGGAGTAGCAGCACCCGGCCAGCCTGTTACTGCCCAGCCACAACGTGGCCCGGGCGGTGGTGGCCGCGAAAACAGAACATGGACGATATGGACAGCTGATGTTGCTACCGGAAAAGGATTGCAACTATGGAAAGCCCCGGAAACACCAAAAGGATCATTTCCGGGTATTGATGGCGGAGCAAATATGCATTGGGCTACTAATGAACATCTGATATTTATGTCATATCAGGATGGATGGCCACATCTGTATTCAATTAATCCTGAAGGTGGCGAAGCCTTATTGTTAACACCTGGTAATTTTGGAGTTGAGCAAGTTAATATCAGCAGCGATGGCAAGTGGATAATATTCAGTGCCAATACAGGCCCGGATAACCAACTGGATATTGACCGCAGGCACGTTGCACGTGTTCCGGTAGATAAAGCAGCTATGGAAATGCTTACAACGGGAGAAGAACTGGAAACCTACCCTGTACTAACTGGTGATGGCTCAACAGTAGCTTGCTTTAGTGCTACAGGACAGCGACCTGTAATAGCCGCGGTGATGCCGTTGAGCACCCGTAAAGCAAAGCTTATTGGCGAAAAGCTGCTTGCTGCTAACTTCCCGGTTAAACAAATGATTATACCCAAACAAGTTATTTATAACTCACCGGATGGTACGGTGGTACATGCGCAATTGTTTGAACCGGTTGGCGGCCCTGCAAAAAAACCGGCTATTGTATATATTCATGGTGGGCCTCAACGCCAAATGTTGCTGGGATGGCATCACATGGATTATTATTCTATTGATTATGCGTTGAACCAATACCTGGCAAATATGGGCTTTATTGTACTGTCTGTTAATTACAGGCAAGGAATAGGCTATGGATATGATTTTAACCGCCCCGCCGCACCTGGCGCCAACTATATTGATGTTAAAGCCGGAGGCGACTGGCTTGCCGCCCAGCCTAATGTTGATACCGCGCGTTTAGGGGTTTATGGAGGATCGGCTGGCGGCGCATTAACGGCTACCGCATTATCTCATGATTCTAAATTATTTAAGGCAGGGGTTATCATACATGGCAATTCACCGGAACCGCTGGATAACTGGACCTCGCCAACAATGATCATTCACGGTGATGATGACCGTAACGTTGATTTTAGTGCAGGTGTTTCATTGATAAGGCGATTTGAATTAAAAGGTAATCCTTATTTCGAATACCTTGTAATTCCTGGTGATTCTCATCATTGGATGAAATATTCCGATGTATTGAAAGTAAACACGGCTATAGCAGATTTTTTTAAAAAGGAACTGTTTATGCGGAAAACAATGGCAAATAACTAAGCCGTTTTAAAAAAAATCTATAAGTAATAAAGTTAAAAGCTGCCCCACAAGGCGGCTTTTTTTATAATAGTGTTAAACTGACAGTTGCCGAATACATTTAACAAGTAATAATATGATATTTGTCCGTTATAAAAACGTTATACTTAATAATACAGTTAGATGCGAACAGCTAAAAACTATCAACTCCTTATTTATGTGTTTTTAACACTTACTATTACTAAAAACACATTAGCCCAAAACAAAGCGAAAAACGAAAAAAATGAAGTTTATGTGGATCAAAAAGGGATACTGAGATGGACAAAGACAAATGAGGAAGCCTCTTTTTTCGGCGTAAATTATACAGCACCTTTTGCTTATGGCTACCGTTCGGTTAAAACGGCGGGCATTGATCCCGAAAAATCAATTGAGCAGGATGTTTATCATATGTCAAGAATAGGAATTGATGCTTTTAGGGTACATATTTGGGAAACAGAATTTACAGACACTTTAGGGAACCTGTTGCAAAATGATCATTTAAAATTATTCGATTATCTTCTTTCCCAATTAAAAAAACGCCACATAAAGGTTATAATCACCGCAATTGCATTTAATGGAAATGGCTATCCTGAAAAGGATGGAAGAACACCGGGGTTTGCCGGCATTTACGCGAAGAGCGAAGAAGCTACTAACCCTAAAGCTATAAAAGCAGAAGAAAATTATATTAAACAGCTTTTTGTTCACGTAAATCCCTACACCAAAGAAAGTTATAAGGACGACCCCAACATTATAGCAACAGAATTAAACAATGAGCCCAGCCATAGCGGACCTAAAAATAAAGTAACCGAATATATTAACAGATTATGTAATGCATTAAAAGAAATAGGGTGGTCGAAACCTGTATTTTATAATATAAGCCAGGGGCCATATTATGCGGATGCAGTTGCTAAAGCTGATGTAAACGGTTTTTCCTTTCAATGGTACCCTTCCGGGCTGGTATCCGGACATTGGTTAAAATATAATTTTTTACCTAATGTAGATCGTTATACAATTCCATATGATACTATTCCGGCGTTTGCGAATAAAGCACGAATGATTTATGAATTTGATGCCGGAGATGTGTTAGGTTCTTATCTTTACCCGGCTATAGCACGAAGCTTTAAAGCAGCAGGCTTTCAATGGGCAACGCAATTTGCTTATGATCCTATGGCTACTGCTTATGCTAACACCGAATATCAGACACATTATTTAAACCTCGCTTACACACCGTCAAAGGCGATCAGCATGTTAATTGGTTCCAAAGCATTCCATAAGCTGCCTCGGGGGAAACGTTACGGAACCTATCCGGCGGATAGCTCCTTTGATGTTTTTAAGGTAAGCTATCAACAGCAATTGAGTTTAATGAATACTGACCAGGAATATTATTATTCCAATACTACAAAAGATTTGCCTGTTCATATTGCAATGCTGGAACACATTGCAGGAGTTGGCAGTTCGCCTGTAGTTAATTACCAGGGTTATGGCGCCTATTTTATCGATAAATTAGAGAACGGCGTATGGCGGCTGGAAGTGATGCCTGATGCTATTTCGATAAGAGACCCGTTTGAAAGGCCATCACTAAAAAAAGAAGTAACGCGGATACAATGGGAGCCTGAACAGATGAGCATTAACCTGCCCGACTTAGGCAATGATTTTAATATAAAGCCCTTAAACTCCGGAAATACCTATACCGCTGCATTAACCGGTAAAAATTTTATAATTAAACCAGGCGTTTATTTGCTGGTGCGCAAAGATCATAAAAATTCAAAATGGAATGCAGGGAGTAATTGGGGAACTTTAAAACTTGATGAATATGCAGCCCCAAAGCCATTTGATAGCACGCCATATGTTGTACATCATCCTTTTGCAGAGGTATCAGCAGGTCATCCTTTTATTATTAAAGCTACAATAGTTGGTGTAAACGCTCATAGTAAAATTACCGTGGTTTTGCATAATTCTGAAGGTGGAAGATACCAAACTATTGACATGACCAAAAAAACCCCTTATGATTATGAGGCGCAAATTGGCAGGGAGCTATTGAATGCGGGTTTATTAAGTTATAAAATAGTTATTCAAAATGGACCGGGGAATTTTGTTGTTTTTCCAGGAAATCATCCCGGAGACCCTGCTGCCTGGGATAATTACAATAATGAAGAATGGAAAACTTATGTGTCAACAGAAAATACCCCATTAGTGTTATTTAATGCTAATAACGATCAGAATAGGATTGACGGAATAAACCGGAGCGCAGTTTTTATTACTTCATCAACCCCAAAACAATTGGCATTAAGCCTAACGGCAAGAAATGACGGAGGGCAGGGAGCAGGTGATACAGGTTTTCATGTTTATTTAACAGATAAACTTAACGGAAGAAGAGACGAATTAAATGGATTTACTAAACTGATTGTAAAAGCTAAAACTCAAAATGCAGCACCCGTTAAAATGAAAATAGCTTTAATTGATGATGAAGGATCAGCTTATGCTACATATATAATGGTGGACAAAAGTTTAAAAAACATTGAAATACCGATCAACAGCCTGCAAAAGGATAGTTATATGTTATGGCCAAGGCCTTATCCTGAATTTTCACCTTCATCATTTAAAAGTGAAAGCAATTCAATGTTTAATATAAACCATGTTAATATGCTCGAAGTTGTAATAGGGCAGGGTGCTGCTCCTGGTCAATCATATAATCTGGATATTGAATCAGTAATGCTGCAAAAATAAGATGATCGATAATATTTATCTAAATTTTAATTATTTATGTCAACACTAAATAAAATACTGGAACATCAAATAGTGTCCATTATAAGGGGTGCAAACCCGGCAGATGTTTTAAAAATTGCAGAAGCGTTGTATGCGGGGGGGATAAAAATCTTAGAGATCACCATGAATTCTTCAGACCCCTTAACGGTAATTGAGAAAATAGCTGATAAATTGGGGGATAAAATGGTCATAGGCGCAGGCACTGTGCTTAATATAAAAGCAGCAGGTGATGCCGTACAAGCGGGTGCAAAATTTATCCTTTCACCAATTGTTGATATAGATGTTATCAACACAGCAAAAAAGCTGGGGGTAATAGTCATTCCGGGTGCGCATACGCCTACAGAGATTGTATATGCATTTAAAAACGGAGGCGATATCATTAAAGTTTTTCCTGCCACTTCTCCTGATTATATTAAAAATATTTTAGGCCCGCTTCCGCAAATTCCATTATTACCGACCGGCGGTGTTAACCTGGAAAATATTAAACAATATAAAAATGCCGGCGCTGTTGGTTTTGGTATAGGAAGTTCATTAGTTAATACAAATAAAGAGATTACAGATCAATACCTTATGCAGTTAACAGAAACCGCAAAAAACTATGTACGGGC
>JAQBOY010000242.1 GCA_028287805.1 Mucilaginibacter sp. | reverse complement strand
GGAAACAATACGCTGGAGGTTTCAAACGCGGATGAAGTGGTTTTATATTTAACCGAAGCTACCAGCTTTAATGGTTATGATAAATCTCCCGGCTTAAACGGGAAAGACCCCGCAATTGAGGCAAATGCGAATTTAAATAAAGCTTTAAGCGCAGGCTATGGGCAACTTAAGGCAGAACATGTTGCAGATTACCAAAAACTATTTAAAAGAGTAGCTTTTAATTTAGCCACCGATGCTAAAATGGTAAATGAACCTACCGATGTACGCTTACGGAATTTTAATATTATTGATCCCGACAGGCAATTACAAACCTTATATTATCAGTACGGGCGTTATTTACTTATCTCAAGTTCCAGGCCGGGCACCCCGCCGGCAAACTTGCAGGGTATTTGGAATGATGCCGTACAACCTCCCTGGGGCAGTAATTATACGACCAACATTAATACAGAAATGAATTACTGGCTGGCGGAAAATACTAATCTTTCTGAGTGCCATCAACCATTATTTGATTTTATTAAGGAGCTTTCTGTTAACGGGGCTGTAACCGCTAAAGTAAACTATAATATAAATGAGGGATGGGTTGAGCATCATAACTCTGATATTTGGGCTAAAACCTCTACAGTAGGCAATTACAATAATGACCCTAAAGCAAGTACACGATATTCTGCATGGCCTATGGGCGGTGCATGGTTAAGCACTCATCTGTTTGAACATTATCTGTTTACGGGCGATAAAGTATTTTTGAAACAAACGGGATATCCTTTAATGAAAGGCGCGGCGCTGTTTATGCTTAACTGGCTCATTAAAGATCCTAAGACCGGTTACCTCATTACAAATCCCGGCGTATCGCCTGAAAATTCTGTTAAAATAGCCGGTAAAGAATATGAGATCAGTATGGCTACAACGATGGATATGTCCATCATTCGTGAACTGTTCAATAACTGTATCTCATCAGCGCATATATTAGCTATTGACCGTGATTTTGTTAACCGGCTACAAGCTGCCGAAGCAAACTTATACCCTATGCATATTGGGCAATACGGGCAGTTACAGGAGTGGTTTCAGGATTGGGATGACCCTAAAGATACCCACCGCCATATTTCGCATTTATTTGGTTTGTTTCCTGGCAAATTCATTACTGTTGATGGTACACCAGCGCTTGCCTCAGCGGCAAAACAATCAATGATATTTCGCGGCGATGTAAGCACAGGCTGGTCAATGGCCTGGAAAGTAAACTGGTGGTCGCGTTTGCACGATGGAAACCATGCCTATAAAATACTGGCTTCAGCTTTTACCTATATCGACCCCTCAAAACCAAAGGCGCAAATGAGTGGCGGCGGAACGTATCCCAATTTATTTGACGCACATCCGCCATTTCAAATTGATGGCAATTTTGGCGGTACAGCCGGGATGACCGAAATGCTGCTGCAAAGCCATGACGGCTCACTTGAACTATTGCCGGCCCTGCCTGATGCATGGCCGCACGGTGCTATCAGCGGCATTAAGGCAAGGGGGAATTTTGAAGTAGCAATTAGCTGGAATAATGGAAAACTTACCAAAGCTACTGTTTTATCAAATAATGGGGGCAATTGCAGGGTAAGCAGCCCTGTACCAATTAAAGTTTTAGAAACTACTTTTAAAACCGCTGCCGGGATCAATGCTAATCCTTTAAACCAGGCCGAACCAAAACCGGCCTACCGGCAAAAGGATGGTGTAAAACTGGTTGATTTGCCTGTTCAAAAGGAATATGCTATTGATTTTCTTACGATGAAAGGGAAAAGCTACACTATTGTACCACTATAAATTACAGGATATGATCGTTGCACCCTTAAAGTAAAAAGCTTAACATTATGCTCAACCTGAATAGTAATTATATACCTGTATATATTTAATTGCGCTAATAAATACGTGAAAATGAAATTTTTGAAATATGCATTTTTTAGTCTTGTGCTGTTTGTACCATTAAACTTACAAGCTCAAAAACTAACGTGGGCCGAGGTTGAACCCGGGGTATGGAAAGCGGTTGCAGGCAAACCCGAAACCTTTGATCTGCTTAAAGCAGCGGGTGCCATACCTTATCATACAGGTTTGGTAGAAATGGGCACTACTGATTTCCCGCTGACAAAAACAGCAATAACAGCCACTATTGTTGATGGGAAAACTTACCTGCGTTTCCCGTTAGATAAAAGCGAGCAGCTTTACGGGTTTGGTTTAAACTTTAAAACCGTGCATCAACGCGGTAAGATATTAACCCTGCATGTTGATAATTACGCCGGTAAGGATGACGGGCATACGCATTGCCCTACACCTTTTTATGTATCATCAAAAGGATACGGGGTTTTTATTAATAGTGCCCGTTATATTAAAGTTTATGCAGGTACGGCGGTGCGCCTGGATAGCAAAACCCCGCCCGAAATACAGGACCGCAATACCGATAAGAATTGGAAATCGCATCCATATGCTGATGCGGTAGATATGTTGGTTCCTGCTGAAGGCGTGGAGATCTATGTTTTTGGCGGCCCAACAGCTATGGATGCCGTTAGGCGTTATAATTTATTAAATGGCGGCGGATGCCTGCCTCCGCGCTGGGGACTGGGCTTTACACAACGCATGCAGCGGTTAACAGATGCCGCAGGTGCTGCCGTAGAAGCAAAAGCATTTGAAGATAAAGGATACCCGCTTGATTTTATAGGGCTTGAGCCCGGCTGGCAAAGCAAATCATACCCCTGTACTTTTGAGTGGGACAAAGCCCGTTTTCCTGACCCGGAGAAATTTGTGCAGGATATGCTGAAAAAAGATATCCGTATCAACCTGTGGACAAATCCATATGTATCGCCCGAAGCGTCTGTTTTTCCTTTAATTAAGCCTTATGCCGCAACCCATACAGTTTGGAACGGGGCCGTGGTTGATCTTACCATTCCGAAAGCAAGGGATATTTTTTTCGGCGAGCTGAAAAAAAACAAGATCGATATTGGCGTAAGCGGGTATAAAATGGATGAGGTTGACGGTGGGGATACCTACTTATGGCCCGATGTTGCTGTTTTTCCGTCAGGCCATAGCGCCGAGCAGATGCGGCAAACTTATGGCTTAATGATGCAACGTTACATAACCGAATTGTATCATCAACGCAACCAACGCACCTATGGACTGGTACGGGCCTCAAATGGCGGTGGCTCATTGCTGCCATATGTTATTTACAATGATTATTATGATCATCATGATTTTATTACCGCGTTAATTAACAGTGGTTTTGCAGGCGTATTATGGACCCCCGAAGTACGTGCATCTAAAACAGCAGAAGAGTGGCTACGCAGGTTTCAATCAAACATTTTTTCGCCCATGGCAATGATCAACGCCTGGGCCAGCGGTACCAAACCCTGGACCTTCCCCGAAGTGGCGGAACAGGTTAAGCAAATGGCTAACCTGCGTATGCAGATGATGCCCTACTGGTACAGCGAGTTTGCTAAGTACCATTTCCAGGGCATCCCACCATTTAGGGCAATGGATCTTGAACCCGGGTTTAAGGTTGTGGAAGTTGCGAAAAGCACATCAAACAAGAAAGTAAATTTAGAAGAGAATCCTTATGAGGATGTTTCAGCTAAAGAAATTAAAGACCAATATATGGCCGGTGAAAATATACTGGTGGCACCCATGTTTACCGGGCAAACATCGCGTACAGTAATATTGCCCAAAGGTAAATGGTATGACTTTTATACGGGTAAGCTGGCTGGGGACGGGCAGATGATAACCGTTACGCCCGGTTTGGATAAAATACCTGTTTTTGTAAAGGACGGAGGTATCATCCCGATGATGCCGGTTATGCTGCATGCACCTAAAGCAGATCAAAAGGTTGATATCGAGGTTCGTTATTATGGCGAAAAGCCTGGTGCTTATCGCCTGTATGATGATGATGGCGAAACCTTTAACTACGAAAAAGGCAATTATAGCTTCCGTGAAATTAAAGTGGAGAGAATTAATGGTGAAATTACAGGACATATAAGTGGCGCTATTACCGGAAAACCTAATACGATAGGTAAAGTGACTTATAAAATGATGACTGAATAGGTTTTTGAAAGGACCCGGTAAATAATTTATGATGATGAAAAGAAATTTACTAATAGTTTTTTTACTTGCAGCAGTATTAAGCCCAGGTATAACCATTGCCCAGGATAAGGGAGATGAGGATAAAACAATGGCAAATCAGGTGAAAGACCGTGATAAAAATGCCATTGATGATGCCGTGAACGGTTGGTGGACAGCCAGCATGAAAACACATAATGAGCGTATAGCCTGGTGGCGCGATGCACGGTTTGGTATGTTTATCCATTGGGGTATCTATTCGCTGCCGGGCGGAGAATGGAAAGGAAAAAAAGTGGATGGCTATGCCGAACACCTGATGCGTAAAGAAAAAATACCAAGAGCTGAATACCTTGAGCTTGCCCACCAGTTTAACCCGGTTAAGTTTAATGCCAATACCTGGGTTAAGGCAGCTAAACAGGCTGGGATGCGTTACCTGATCATAACAGCCAAGCACCATGATGGCTTTGCCATGTATAACTCTAAAGTATCTGATTATAATGTGGTTAAACAAACTGCCTGGAAACATGACCCAATGGCCGACCTTTCTGCAGCATGTAAAAAATATGGTATAAAGTTTGGGTTTTATTATTCACATGCTTTTGATTGGGAACATCCGGACGCGCCGGGAAATGATTGGGATTATAAAAATCCCGGAGGCGACCTGAACCTGTATGGCGGGCGTGATTGGTATGACCTTCATCCCGAATTATTACCTAAAGCAGTAAAATATGTTAATGAAAAAGCAATACCGCAGATAAAGGAACTGCTCATTAGGTATCACCCGGATATTTTATGGTTTGATACCCCGCAAAAACTGCCTCTGTCTGAAAATATCCGCATCTTGAAAGCCATCCGCGAAACCGATCCGGATGTTGTAGTGAATGGCAGGCTGGCCCGTGGCGCCAATAACCTGAATATGGGTGATTACAAGAATACCGCTGACCGTCCTGCTGAGTTTTTCCCGGTTGACGGTGATTGGGAGGCTATTCCTACTACCAATGAATCGTACGGTTATTCTAAGTTTGACAAGAGCCATAAGCCGGTGAACTTTTTTATACAATTGCTGGCTAAGTCAGCTTCACGGGGTGGTAATTTGCTGATGAACATTGGCCCTATGGGCGATGGTGAATTTGCACCCGAGGATGTAAATATTTTAAACGGACTGGCTAAATGGATGGATAAAAATTCGGGAAGTATTTATAAAACCACTAAAACACCTTTGCCTTTTCAAAGCTGGGGCGTATCTACCCTTAAAGGAAATATTTTATATCTGCATGTGTTTAACTGGCCCGCCAATGGCAACTTGGTTATTGGTGGTTTAAAAAGCAACATCAGCAAGGCTTACCTTTTAACAGATCCATCCCATAAGGCATTATCATTTAATCGTATTAACCAGCTGGATGTAAGTATTAACGTTACTTCGCAGGCTCCCGATGCAGCAGATGCTGTAATTGTTCTCGAAACAAAAGGGGTTATTCAAACAGATTCTACGCGATTGCTGGCAAGTAGCGGCGTTACTAACCAATTGCTTGCGTTTGATGCTGAACTGGTAGGTAAAGGTTTTGGATTTGGCGATGGCAAGACCGACAAATATTATGTGGATGGATGGAGCAAAAAAAACCAATTAATTAAATGGAATTTCAGGCTCATACAACCCGCTAAATACAAAATTGTATTGAAATATTTAGCTGATAATAGTGATGCAGGTACTTATGAGTTTAAAATAGGGGATATGCTTAAGAAGGATGAGATAGTACCATCGGCAAAAGCAACAGTAAAAACTGTTAACATGGGCGAGGTGAGCCTTAGCCCGGGTACGCATACGTTACAGATAAACCCTGTTGAGATTACTAAAAGCGCCCTGATGAAAATTATGGAAGTTCAGTTAATTCCTTTAAACAATTAATAATGGCTATGAAATATTTTAGTATATGCCTTTTAGTGATGTTGTTACAATTAAACGCATTTGCTCAGAATGATGCTTCAAAAGGTTTTGCTTTTGCCGAAAAGCAAACAGGTATAATGCTTAAGGAAATTGAACAGGCAAAAGCCGCAGGTAAAACCGGGGTATCGCCCCGTACATTATCGCCAGGCGGCGACCTGGTACTGGTGCCCTCAAAAGACTGGTGCAGCGGCTTTTTCCCAGGCGAACTTTGGTACCTGTACAATTATACAAATGATGTAAAATGGCTTGAGCTGGCAAAAGCTTTTACTGCCAATATAGAGGCCGAAAAGACCAACGGCAACACCCATGATATGGGCTTTAAAATTTATTGCAGCTTTGGCAACGGCTATCGTACTACAAAGGAAGAGCATTATAAAGATGTTATTATACAGGCTGCAAAAACCTTGTCAACGCGTTTTAACCCCGTGGTGGGCTGCATCAAATCATGGGATAACAGAGAATGGAAGTTCCCGGTTATCATTGATAATATGATGAATCTGGAACTGTTGTTTAAGGCCACTAAATTCAGCGGCGATTCGTCTTTTTATAAAATTGCTGTAAGCCATGCCAACACTACTATGAAAAATCATTTTCGTGCGGATTATAGTTCCTATCATGTAGTAAGCTATGATCCTGAAACCGGTGCAGTGCTAAAGAAACAAACCCACCAGGGTTATGCCGACGAATCGGCCTGGGCACGCGGGCAGGCCTGGGCTCTATATGGTTTTACCATGTGCTATCGCGAAACAAAAAATAAAGCTTACCTGCAGAAGGCCGAAAAAATAGCCGGATTTATTTTAAATAATCACACACTGCCTGCCGACCTTATCCCTTATTGGGATTTTAACGCGCCTGGCATCCCTAATGAACCCCGCGATGTTTCGGCCGCCACTGTTGTGGCTTCGGCATTATTTGAGTTAAGCACCTATAGCAGTATTGGAAAATTATATCGCAGCAAAGCCGATATGATCATTAAAAACCTGACTGAGCATTACCAGGCCAAACCCGGAGAAGCCAAAGGATTTGTTTTATTGCATAGCACAGGTTCAAAACCATCAAACAGTGAGGTAGATGTACCGTTATCTTATGCTGATTATTATTACCTGGAAGCTTTATTGCGCCAAAAACATTTAAATGGAAAAGGGCGGTTATAATTTATAAAATTGGGCAATGAAGGCAGCCATAAATTATTTGGTTGCCGGGGCTATGGTAATTTTTTTAGTTTGATAACCTATCTTTCCGTTCAGATCACTTCCTTCCATAATTATAGTATAAGTTGTTGGCTTATCTGCCGCATAAAAAGAAACAGTGGCCTGCCCGTTTTTATCAGTAACTATAGATGGTTGCCAGTGTATAGTTGACCGGAGATCAGTAAAACTATGAGTTGTATTTTTTACCAGGTAGCGCGGCCTGTAAAATTGTTTTGACATAGTAAAAGGTACCGGTTTATAAATATAAATGCCTGTGGCTGTCCTGGTAAATGGCCCATTTCCTGATCGGGTGGTTATTTCTAAATAAGCTATGGAAGATCCTCTGGGGCCTGTAGGATCAACAGCTAACTGTTCATCAAGGCTGAGATTTTGCGTATTATAGGCCGAATTATACCGGCTGCTATACATTACTTCTATACCTAAAATATCAGAGGCTGTTAAATAATCAAGTGTTTGTTTCTGATATTCATAATGTTCGTTTGGCGTGGCGCTAAAGGGCTCATAATACCTGTCAAGATCAATACCATCAATAACGAACCTCACTCTTTTATCTTTAAGAAAAAATTCAAGGTCGGTTCCTTTATGTACATAACCTGAGTGGAAACTGGTAACTTTTTGCTGTATCAAGTCAAGCAAGCTTGCCTTACCAACCTTTTCAATGTCAGCTTCAGTAATTACCTGGTCTGAATTTCCGGTCCCGTTTAAATTTTGTGATCCTTTTATTTCAGTCTTATCTTTAATATTTACCTCGCGCAGCAAATGGCCCCCATATTTGCGCCTTTCCAGTTCATCATGATAAGCGCTATTATTTTTTACATAATTAAGTAAAGTGGTATCTGCGTTCACATACCATGGGGCAGGTATAATATCAAAAGGGATATTTGTATTTAATGCAGGTACTTCATTAACTGTAATACCGGCGTTAATGGTGCGGCCCCCGGCGTTCCGGGCTTGTAATACATATTTTGTGCTATCAGCAGCCGGGATTTTATGAAAACTGAATTTGCCTTCGGTGTTTGTTATAGTATCTTTAATAAAGTGATACCTACCGGTAGCCAATAATAATATCTTTGAGTTACTAACAGGTTTATTGAGCAAATTTGTAACCTTGCCATTAATCGCATAGTCGGGTTCGGGTGCATATTGTGCAGCAGGCGCCCCGTTTATAATATACTTCCAGTTGTAACCTACCCATCCCTGCGTGAGTAAAAGAGCATCAAGGGCTTTCCATGACAGGGCGCTCTTTTCAAGGTAAAACTCAGGATCTTCAACATAACCATTCAGATCTGACGTAAGCAAGAGATCGGTCAATATGTTTTTTCTATCAGCAGTGCCGTTTTTTATTTGGGCGTCGTCAGTAACCGCTATTGAAAAGCTGCCCATTATGGGTTGGCCATCCTGGTCATTCACCGTAATATGCAATGGTATACTATCCCTTGGAGAGAATTGAGAGGAAGCAGTTTTAATATCTATCTTTAAATTATCATCATTATTTATAAAGGCAAGACGTTCATTAACAGGCTGATTGCTGGAATTAATAATAGTGAAATGTGCCACCCCTGTAGGAAATAAAGATTTAGGCACAGATAGATTTAAAAACTGCTTGTTAAGTTTGAATGATGCACCATAACACACCACCCCCCGCGACTCCCCGATAATATGATATTCCAGGCCCGGCGAAATGATATCTTCGCTCGCTAATACGGATATATGCAGGGTATCTGTATTAAAACTATTTCTTATTTTTAACAACGTCCCGGATTTTTTTATAGCGGGCAGTTTAACAGTTTTTATCGTACCATCAGGTAATGTTATTTGGGCCGTGTAGGTTTTGCCGGGCTGTGGCGCCATATTAAACACCCCCATGCCGGCATGCAGGCTTTCAAACTGGCCCACTGTATTATTTTCATTATCTGTTACTATACCTTTTACATTGATTCCCCTGCCATCTTCTCCAATAGATTTAAACCCCACCTGTGCCGGTAACGAAGCGATCAGCGGGCCACTCTCGGGCATAAACTGGATATCAACGTCTTGAGGCCGGTTTATGTTTAGAGGTATCCATGCTGATTTTTTATTGTCCTTTTTAACACTGGCAACCATCGCCAGGTTTCTTAACGGTGTGTTTACAGGTACGGTAAAATTTATATTTAATGTTCCGTCTGCAGCAGTTACGGCTGAGTTTTTCAACAAGGTTTTCTTTCCGTTAACTAACTTTAGTTCCAGATCTTGGCCGCCCAATGGTTTTTGATCAAGCCCGGTAAATTTAAGGTCAGCTTTAACCTGATCATTGTTCAAAGTGCTCCTGGTATTAATTATCCAGGAATTTGCAGAAAGGCCGGAAACATAAAAGCTTTGATAAAAAAGAGTATTCTCGTCAAAATTACGCATCCAGTTAGTGTAAGCCCTTATTGTATATGCCCCTTCGCGCGCAATACTTTCATTTAATTCAATATTACCCCAGCTTAATCCAAATGATACCGGAAAAACAAAATGTTTAACAACTCTGTTGCTATCATTAACAAGGTCAACATATAGCCTGCTGCTTAGTGCTGAATATTTAAGAATAGAATTGGTTAAATATCCTTTAAACCAAATAGTATCCCCAACAGCATAATAGGGCTTATCAAATTGCAGGAATAATTTTTCAGAAGGCAGTTTGGTATTATAATCATCAATTTTACCGATCATGCTTTTTAAAGGGGTGATCTGTTGCTGCGCTTTAACCTGCGAGGCCGATAATGTAAATAGGAATAAAAAAATGAGTGCTTTACAACGCGGGTAATTTTTAAAATAAAGCATTTTGACGGTGGTTTTAGGTTATTGTATATCGTTGTGATTATAAAACGGATAAATGGTTTAATCCGATTGAAATATTAGTAATACGTTAATATCCACCCTTTTAGGATAGGTTTATTTACTGATGTTAATTTCGATCAAAATAAAATATACGTATTCAGTTAAATAAGCATACTTATAATAGGATATTGGCAAACAAATGTAAACATTACTTAATCATTAGTATTTAGGTAATAACAAATCCGGTTTTAAATAATTGCAATATTGTGGTACTCAATTAAAACAACTATGAAAAAATTGATCCACGTGTTCTGTCTGGCAGTTGCCTGTCATATAAGTACATCGGCAAAACAAATAAACGCGGCAAAAGACAGCCTGAAAAGTGAAAATTATATTAGCCGTTATGGCAACCTGGATAATATAGCATATCAAATAAAAACTAATAAGGATGCCACGGTTGCTTTTTTTGGAGGATCAATAACCAATATGACGGGCTGGCGCGATAAGGTATGCAAATATTTAAGCAGCACGTATCCCGGTACACATTTTAATTTTATTAACGCGGGTATTCCTTCATTGGGCAGTTTACCCCATGCTTTCCGTGTGGAAAAAGATTTACTGAGCAAAGGCAGGATAGATCTGTTGTTTGTGGAATCGGCAGTGAACGACAGGGAAAATGGTACTAATGAAACTACCCAAAGGCGGGCGCTTGAGGGCATAGTAAGACATATGCTGAGCGTTAATCCGTATACGAATATTGTTCTGATGGCTTTTGCCGATGAAAATAAAATGGCCGATTATAATACCGGCAAAATACCGGTTGAAGTACAGGTTCATGAAGATATAGCTAAAATGTATCATCTCCCGTTTATTAACCTGGCTAAAGAGGTAACCGATCGCATTAATGCCGATGAGTTTAACTGGAAGGATGATTTTAAAAGCCTTCATCCATCAGAGTTTGGGCAGAATATTTATTTCAGAACAATAAAGCAGCTATTATCAGTTGATCTTGATAAAGCCGGTTCACAAAAACCCGTTGCGGCCCGGTTATCTAAGGCTATTGATGAGTTTAATTATGAACAGGGCCAATACCTGGATATTAGTAATGCTGCCATTGAACAGGGCTTTGTATCAGATCCGTCATGGCAGCCTGCTGATAATATACATACCAGGCCGGGATTTGTGCAAGTACCCATGTTGGTGGCCGATAAACCGTCTTCATCATTGGAATTGGCTTTTACAGGCCAAACTATTGGCATAGGGGTAGTTGCCGGCCCTGATGCGGGGATAATTAATTATAGTATTGATGGTAAAGATTATCCGGCACTTGATTTGTATACCCGCTGGAGTAAAGGCCTGCATTTGCCCTGGTATTTAATATTGGGCGATGGTTTAGCCCCAGATAAACACCTATTAAAATTGCAGATAAGCAGCCAGCACAATGATCTATCGAAAGGAACCGCCTGCCGGATAGTTTATTTTTTACTGAACAAATAATAGGAAGACAGTTTTATTAATACTGATGGTAGTAATAAGATTTAAGTTGAATTTAAAAGTTGCTAATTTTTTCACCCAAATCCCCAATTCTCGCTTTCATAAAGACCGTATCATTTTCAAAATGATATGGCCTTTGTTATTCTATACGTCGATTTTGCAGGAGAAAGGCTCAGCATTGCCGATAGATATTTTTATAAGGTTAAAAAAAATAAAAGAAGTATATGAGTTGGATAAAAAAAAGTCTCTATAATTACTGTAACCAATTATACTTCATGACCAAAGAGGATTTTATCGAGCTTTACGAAAAGTGCCTTTCGGGAGAATGTACAACAGAAGATTTACATCTTTTAGAAAGATATCAGGATGATTTCGAACTTACTGATGGGCCGTGGATTACGGAAATGGGTAATAAACAGAAAATTAAAGTGAAAAATATATAATAATCTGCAATCCTCAGATGGGATTTTAAAGGGCACCAGAATTAAGAAATATGAAAAGAAGAACCTTTATAACAAGCACAGGCCTGGTAAGTACCGGAATACTATTTAGCAAGTTGCCTGCACTTGCAGTACAGCGCAGGTATCCGGAAGTACGGACGCCATTATTACAACGAAAATTCAGAAGTGAGGCGGTAGAAACAGCGATAGCAGAGTTTAAAAAGAAGGTGAAGGATGATGAATTATGCTGGCTGTTTAATAACTGTTTTCCGAATACGCTTGATACAACCATAACTTTTACTACTGAAGCAGGTAACCCCGATACTTATGTAATAACAGGTGATATAGATGCGATGTGGCTAAGGGACAGTAGCGCGCAGGTATGGCCTTATATCAACTTTATTAAACAGGATAAGCATTTACAGCAGTTGGTGGCAGGCGTAATCAATCATCAAACAAAATGCATACTGAAAGACCCATACGCCAATGCTTTTTATAATGACCCGAACAAAGTAGGCGAATGGGCACATGATGTAACCAAAATGC
>JAQBOY010000218.1 GCA_028287805.1 Mucilaginibacter sp. | reverse complement strand
ATACCGGCAAAATCATTTACACCAATATTAACATTAGTACCATATTGGCCTGTGCCGGCATTACCGGGCGCTATATAAAGATTTTGACATTTAGGACTCTGTGCTAACTTCCAGGCAAAAGCGCTTTCCCTTCCGCCCGAACCAAGGATAAGGATATTCATGCGGTAAAGATAGGTAAATGTGCAGATGCGAGGATGTGCAAATGTGCAGATTTTTACTAACAGCACAATCTGAGGCTTTAATTAAACGATCTAATCATCTTTGCATATTTGCACATCCGCACATTATTTTAGCACATTTAACCTTATATTTGCCTGCCATAATGACCTCAATTTTGCTATGGCGCAATTGTTGAGTTTATCCGATATATCAAAATTTTTATGTTAGAATTTATCACTAAGCTTTTTGGAAGCAAATCAGAACGGGACGTTAAAAGCTTAATGCCCTTAGTCGAAAAAATAAAAGCCGAATTTGCGAAGCTTGATCAGATAAGCAATGATGAACTGCGTGCCAAAACTATAGATTTTAAGGAAACCATTAAACAGGGCCTTGCCGCTATTGACAGCGAGATACATGCTATAAAAGACAGGACTGAAAATAATCCTGATCTTGATGTAAGCGAAAAGGTAGAATTATATACACAGTTAGATAAACTGGAAAAAGACCGTAATAAAGAGCTGGAAGTAATATTGTTACGTATTTTGCCGGAGGCTTTTGCAGTAGTGAAAGAAACCGCCCGCAGGTTTACCAATAATCCAACTATTGAAGTTACTGCCACTCAGTTTGACCGTGACCTGGCTGCCCGCAAGAAGAATGTATTGATTAAAGGCGATAAAGCTATTCACCATAATAAATGGATAGCAGCCGATAATGAAGTTACCTGGAACATGGTACATTACGATGTACAGCTGATTGGCGGTATTGTATTGCACGAAGGAAAAATTGCCGAAATGGCGACGGGTGAAGGTAAGACGTTGGTGGCAACCCTGCCAGCTTATCTAAATGCCCTTGCCGGACAAGGTGTACATATTGTAACCGTAAATGATTACCTGGCACGTCGTGACTCCGAGTGGATGGGGCCTTTATATGAGTTCCACGGTTTATCGGTTGATTGTATTGATACGCATGAGCCAAATTCAGAAGAGCGGCGCAATGCTTATTTAGCTGATATTACTTTCGGTACCAATAACGAATTTGGTTTTGATTACCTGCGTGACAATATGACACGCAGTCCGGAAGAATTGGTGCAACGCAAGCTGCATTATGCTATGGTGGATGAAGTTGACTCCGTTTTAGTGGATGATGCCCGTACTCCGTTAATTATTTCTGGTCCGATACCTCGTGGCGATGAGCATGAGTTTTATGAGTTAAAACCACGTATTGAACGTTTGGTTAATGCGCAAAAAAATTATGTTAACGGCGTATTGAACGAGGCTAAAAAATTAATAGCCGAAGGTAAAACCGGTGTTGATGATGGTGGATTAGCCTTGTTACGTGCCTTTAGGGCGCTGCCTAAAAGTAAAGCTTTAATAAAATATTTAAGTGAAGGCGCACACAGGCAGGTGTTATTAAAAACAGAAAATTATTACATGCAGGACCAAAACAAGGAAATGCCTAAGGTTGATGCTGAATTATATTTTGTTATAGATGAAAAGAATAACCAGGTTGAGTTAGCCGAAAAAGGTATTGAGCTGATCACCTCGCAAGGCGAAGATCCTCATTTCTTTGTAATGCCTGATGTAGGTACGGAGATTGCGGAAATTGAAAAATCAAGTTTACCTGCCGAAGAGAAGATTGCCCGTAAGGATGAATTGATGCGTGATTTTTCTATTAAATCAGAGCGTATTCACTCGGTTAACCAGCTATTAAAGGCTTATACACTGTTTGAAAAAGATACAGAATATATCCTGGATGATGGCAAGGTGAAAATTGTTGATGAGCAAACAGGCCGTGTATTGGACGGGCGCCGTTATTCTGATGGCTTGCACCAGGCTATTGAAGCTAAGGAAAATGTAAAAGTGGAAGATGCTTCACAAACCTTTGCTACCATTACCCTGCAAAATTATTTCCGTATGTACCACAAGCTTTGCGGTATGACAGGTACTGCTGTTACCGAAGCGGGTGAGTTTTGGGAAATATACAAGCTGGACGTGGTGGAGATACCAACCAACACGGCAACCAGCCGTTCAGACATGCAGGATTTGGTTTACCGTACTGTACGTGAAAAATATAATGCTGTTGCCGATGAGATAGTTAAACTAACACAGGCAGGCAGGCCGGTGCTGGTAGGTACCACTTCGGTAGAAATTTCTGAATTATTGAGCCGTATGCTGAAGCTGCGTGGTATTAAACATAATGTGTTGAATGCTAAAATGCACCAGAAAGAGGCTGATATTGTGGCCGAAGCCGGAAAGGCAGGCACGGTAACCATAGCTACCAACATGGCTGGTCGTGGTACGGATATTAAATTAGGGCCTGGCGTTAAAGAAGCAGGAGGTTTAGCCATTGTGGGTACCGAGCGTCATGAATCACGCCGGGTTGACCGCCAATTACGTGGTCGTGCAGGTCGTCAGGGCGATCCGGGTTCATCTCAGTTCTTTGTATCCCTGGAAGATAACCTGATGCGTTTATTTGGCTCCGAGCGTATCTCCAACCTGATGGTGCGTATGGGTATTGAAGAGGGCGAAGTGATACAACACTCCATGATATCCAACTCTATTGAGCGCGCGCAGAAAAAAGTAGAAGAAAACAACTTTGGTATTCGTAAGCGTTTGCTGGAATATGATGATGTGATGAACTCACAGCGTACAGTAATTTATACCAAGCGTAAAAACGCGTTGTTTGGTAATCGTTTGGATGTTGACCTGAACAATACGGTTTTTGATGTGGTGGAAGATATTGCTACAGAATATAAGGACCTTAATAATTACGAAGGCTTCCGCTTAGAGCTTATCCGGATCTTCTCTGTTGATACTGAAACTACGCACGATGAATTTGCCAGCCTGAATATCAATAAACTGGTTGATAAAACCTTTTTGGAAGTGTCTGAGTTTTATAAACGAAAATCAGACACTATCGCCCAGCAAGCCTACCCGGTATTAAAAGATGTATTTGATACCCGTGGTAATTTGGTTGAAAATATTGTAGTACCGTTTACTGATGGTGTACATGGCATGCAGGTAGCTGTTCCGCTTAAAAAAGCCATTGAAAATAAAGGTTTGGAAGTGGTTAAATCTTTTGAAAAGAATGTCACCCTTTCCCTGATAGATGATGCCTGGAAAGAGCATTTGCGTGAAATGGACGAGTTAAAGCAATCTGTACAAAACGCGGTTTACGAACAAAAAGACCCGTTGTTGGTTTATAAATTCGAGTCGTTTGAATTATTCCGCCAGTTATTAACTTCGGTGAGTAAAGAAATTGTGAGCTTCCTGTTCAGGGGTGGTATTGCGGTACAGCAACAGCCTGATGAGATACGCGAAGCAAAACCGCAGCCTAAAACAGATATGCGGAAAATGCGCACTTCAAAACCTGAATTGGTACATGAAGGAGCCAGCGGTTTACCGGATGATATGCGCGAATTGCAAAAAGCAAGCCCGGTTAGGGTAGAGCAAAAAATTGGTCGTAATGACCCATGTCCTTGCGGTAGTGGAAAGAAATATAAAAACTGTCATGGCGTAGGTCAGGCGTAAAATCCAAGCGTCATTGCGAGGTACGAAGCAATCTCTAAGGAGATAGGTAAACTGATAATTAATTTGCTTATGTATAGATTGCTTCGTACCTCGCAATGACGCATTAATGGAAGGCTAAATGAAAAGAACACTATTTTTATTTACCGTATTAGTTATTCCTGCTTTAGCATTAGCTCAAGACCGTGGCAAGGTTGAAGTAGTTAAAGACCCGCGGATAGATACACTGATAACCCGCAGGTTAAGCTTAAGGGTTAATAGCCCAACAGCTTCATCATCAAACGGATACCGGGTACAAATATTCAGCGGTTCAGCGCGTAATGAGGCATATAGTGTACAGGCAAAATTTCAAACTAAATATCCCGGCGTACGCACCTATATTATTTATAATGAGCCCAACTTTAAAGTGCGGGCGGGAGATTTCAGGACACGTCTGGAAGCAGAAAAATTGAAGCAGGAATTGAAATCAACTTTCAACGGCTTATTTATTATAGCAGAAAAAATTAATATCCCAAAACCGGAAACAGGCAATGATTAAACAGCAGATACAGGAATTAGCCAAAAATATTTTTGATGATGTAGTGGCCAACCGCCGCCATTTGCATAGCCACCCCGAACTTTCTTTCCATGAGGTGGAAACTTCAGCTTTTGTTGCCGGTAAATTAGATGAGCTGGGGCT
>JAQBOY010000203.1 GCA_028287805.1 Mucilaginibacter sp. | reverse complement strand
GCCAAAACTAAAGCTATAATGAATGCTGATATATATTTTCTCGTTTTCATTTCGTTTGTCATTTTATTTTACAAAGACAGGTTCACACCAAAACTGATGGTTCTCACAACCGGGTAAACATTATTATAAATTCCTGTAAGCCCTACTTCGGGATCAACACCCGCGTATATGGTAAAAGTGTAGAGATTCTGCCCGGCAACATACAGCCGTATAGCGCTAAACTTAATACGTTGTGCCAGTGCTTTTGGCAGCGTATAGCCTAAGGTTACATTACGTATGCGCAGATATGAGCCATCCTCAATATAGCGGTTGGAATTTTGCGAGTTGCCATTCGGGTCGCCAAACACCGCCCGGGGTACGGTATTGCTCGTTCCCGGTCCTTCCCACCTGCTTAATACAGCGGTTATCTGGTTATTAGCGCCAGACATTGATTCTAAAAGAAGATTGTTGGCATTAAAGATATCATTCCCATAAGTACCTTGTAAAACTATGCTCAGATCCACGCCCTTGTATGCAAAAGTGTTATTCAGCCCATAAATGAATTTAGGATTTGGGTTGCCTATGATGGCCCGGTCCTGGTCATTGATCAGGCCATCGTTATTTAGGTCTTTAAACCGGATATCGCCTGGAGCAGCGCCTGCCTGGGCAGCATGTGCTGTTACATCATATGAGGTTTGAAATAATCCCTGGGTTACATAACCGTAGAATGAATTGATAGGATAACCCACGCGATTAATCGCCAGGTAGCCATTTAAACCAATACTGGAACCCTGTGGAAACAACTGTGCGTTTTGATCTAAGGACAATATTTTATTACGGTTGAGTGAAATGTTGAAGTTGCTGCTCCAGGTAAATGCGCCTACCAGGTTACGGCTATTAACCGTTATTTCAATACCCTTATTTTGCACTTTACCGGCATTGATCGGCGGAGAAACGGTATATCCCGTTGAAATAGGCAACGTGTAGGGAACCAGCATACCCGTGGTATTTTTGATATAACCATCCACTGTCAGGTTAATACGCTGGTGCAGGAAAGTAGCGTCAATACCGATATTAGTAGATTTGATAGTTTCCCAGCTCAGGTTTGGATTTGCCGCACTTTGAGCAAGCTCGATCGGAACCACATTTCCATTAAACGCATATACAGCAGAGGTAAGCCCTGAAGCAAATGAATAGTTACCGATACCATTTTGATTACCAGTTGTTCCGTATCCCGCCCTGATCTTCAGGTCATCAAAAAAGGTGAGGTTTTTGAAGAATGGCTCCTCTGATACACGCCACGCCAAAGAGGCCGAGGGGAATGTTCCGTATTTTTTATTCTCGCCAAACCGGGAAGAACCATCCCGACGAACAGTGGCCGTTAGTAAATAGCGGTCTTTATACGAATAGTTGACACGCCCCATTAACGAGAACAATGACCACTGGTTACTGGTACCTCCAATATTAGGCTGTACCGATCCATTATTTAATTGCTGGGTCAGGTCGCTGGCAAAACCGCTGATATTGCCGTTAATAGTATTGAAAGTATTTGCTTCGGCACTTGTACCTGCTAAAACTGTTAAATGATGATCTTTACCAAAACGCTTATCATAAGTCAGGTAATTGTCCCAGTTATAGGTAATGCTTTTATTATAGCTCTCGTCCAGGTAAGATTGTGTTTGAGGGCTGGGTTGCAAATTATTTTCGGGAGCCCAGGTACGTGTATCATAAAATGTTGCGGTTAAGCCCGGCGTTGTTCTGAAAGTTAAGCCCGGAATAATGGTTGCTTCACCATAAACAGATCCGATTATATTATAACCGTTAGTATTGTTTTTAACCAGGTTATACAGGCCCACGGGGTTTGTTTGACTGCCATACCATTGCGACTGCCCTACCGGCCCTGAATAAGAACCATCCGCGTTATAAACCGGCAGTACAGGATTTGATGCCAGGGCACCACTTACCGTACCGCCCCCGCTTGGTTTTTCGTCATGGCTCAAAGTCAGTGTGTTCCCTGTTTTTAGCCAGCTAAGCACCCTTTGATTGGAGTTGAACTGAGCATTATAGCGGCGGTATTTACTATCAATAACAACGCCCTGCTGATCTAATAACGCACCCGAAACATAGTAATCGCCTTTTTCTGTTCCGCCTGAATAAGAAAGCGAATAGCTTTGGATAGGTGCATTCCTCAAAATAGCATTTAACCAATTTGTACCTGTGCCTAATGAAGACGGATTAGCGTATGCAGGATTAGTTGATTTATTGGCATTTGTTAATTCCTCATTATTCAACAAAGCAAATTGAGAGGCGTTTAACAAGTCTATCTTCTTAGCTACAGATTGCACACCAGCAAAAACATCTGCATTTAAGTGGCCCTGACCTGGAGTTCCCTTTTTTGTGGTTACCAGTATTACACCGTTTGCACCTTGTGAACCATAGATAGCAGCAGCGGAAGCATCCTTTAACACATCTATGGCAGCGATATCATTAGGGTTGATCGTGTTTAAATAATTAATGCCGGCAGGTGTTGGCACGCCATCAATAACCAGCAAGGGGCTGCTATCATTAATACTGCCTAAACCGCGTATTTGAATACTTGAATTAGCGCCCGGTGCACCAGAAGTGATCACCTGTACTCCTGCAGCTTTACCTTCGATCGCCTGACCGGCATCAGGTACGGGCTGATTGGCAATATCTTTACCACTTACCGAAGTAATGGAACCGGTAAGATCGCGTTTCTTTTGCGTGCCATAACCTACTACTACCACTTCATTCAATGACCGTACATCCTCTGCTAATGTAATACTGAAGTTTGTTTGGTTGCCAACGGTCACCTCCTGACTGATATAGCCGACAAAGCGAAATACCAATATAGAAGATGAATTAGTTACTTCCAGTTTGAAATTACCATTTGAATCGGTTATTATACCATTTTTAGTGCCTTTTTCAGAAACGCTGACACCCGGCAGTGGTATGCCTTTAGAGTCGACAACGTTACCTGTAACCAGCAGGGACAGACTATTTTGCCATAATACGTCTTTGTGTTCTTTTGATATTGTAAATGTTGCTGCGTCGGATCGTAAAGGCGACGATAGTGCAAATGATGAAAGCATCGTAAGCACAAAGATTTGGTTAATTGTACTTTTGTTTCTTAACCAGGAATTTGATTTTCGTAAACGAAATTTCATAGTATTGATTTATTTCAATGTTGATAATGAGGCATTGATGCATCACCCGTTATGGGCAGCACCTGTAATGATCGGTCCTGTGTTCGATTATTTACTCCGAAAGCTTGTGCAGGCAGAATTGGGTCGGTAAACTTCTTTCCATAATTGTAATTTTTTAGTTTAATTGGTTTATGTACATGCCTCTGCTGATCCAACCACGTCTGGTTATAAAAATTAAAATCAGTAAGGTAATTCTTATGCGGTAATTGAGGCCGCAAGTATCAGGTTATAATTCTGTACGAAAGAAGTCTTTTGTTAACAAAGTAAATAATCAGAGCATTTCAATATAAATTCAAAATGTATCAAAATGATTTTCACAGATTATCCGCTTTATTGAACACCTTATATTTACATTGCCCATTAAACCTATGATGGCATCTGCTAATTTAATATCACCAATTATTTAACAAAGCTGTTTTGAGAAATATTTATACCTTTTTTGTTTTGTTCCTGATATCGGCAAAATGCTTTTGCCAGTCATCATCCTATTACTTTAAAAACTACCAGGTATATAATGGCTTGTCGAGCAACACGATTACTACTGTATTACAAGATAAAAAAGGATTTATGTGGTTTGGGACCAGGAATGGCCTTAACCGTTTTGATGGCAATGTTTTTAAAATATACCAAAACAAACTGTCAGATACTTCAAGCATAGGCAGTAACTCTATATTCAGCCTTTTTGAAGATGCGAAAGAGCAACTATGGGTAGGAACCTATAAGGGTATTTATATCTATAACCCTTTAAAAGAAACCTTTACCGCATTTAAACTGATACCAGCCGGTGAAGTGAGGTATATTAAAGGCGACCACCAGCATAATATATGGCTTGTATCAGACCTCACCTTATATAAATATAATGAACTTACCTCAAAAATTAATGCCTATCAATTAAAAAACGATCAGACAATCGCTATTCAACTTTCAGAAAAAGGAACGTTATGGACTGCTAGCGGAAAAGGAATTGTTAAGCGATTTAATCCCGGGCAGGATAACTTCACTGACTATGATATTTCACTTTACAACGGGGGTAATAAGTTTTCGTCTATACAGGACATTTATCCTATTGCCGACAGCAGCTTGCTGATTGGTACCATGAGCCAGGCAATATTGTTCAACTACCAAACAAACAAGATCAGTAATATATTCAGCGGAAGAAAAGATATTTCAGACATTCATATCCATGTGATATTTCATGACCATGATGGCAGTTACTGGCTTGGCACCGAAGCCGGGCTCTATATTTTTAACAGCCGGAACGGCAGCACTTCCATCGTACAGAAACAATATGGTAATCCATACTCCATTACTGATAATATTATTTCGTCCATTTATAAGGATGCCGAGGGCGGTATCTGGATAGGCACTTATTTTGGCGGTATCAATTATTATTCAAAGCAGTATAACAATTTTAAAAAGTACTTTCCTGAACCTGGGATCAACAGCCTGAGCGGAAATATAGTGCATGAGATATGCAAAGACCATTATGGCCATTTGTGGGTGGGAACTGAAGATGCAGGGCTAAACCAGGTAGATCTGCAAGCCGGTAAAATCAAACACTTTTTACCAGGTACAGCGAAAGGAAATATAACCTACCGAAACATTCATGGGCTTATTGCCGCTGGCAATGAACTATGGATAGGCACTTATGAGCATGGTTTGGATGTAATGGACCTTACCACCCAAAAGATTATCCGCCATTATAACGCTGCCAAAAACTCGACATCATTTACCAGTGATTTTATTGTATCACTCTATAAAACCAAAAACGGCGACATATTAGTAGGCACCTGGAACGGATTGTTTAAATACAATCGTACGGCAAATAACTTTACAGCAATGCCTTTTTTTAACGCACATATTCAATCTATACACGAAGATGAGTACGGAACGCTTTGGGTAAGCAGCTATGGCAGCGGTGTTTATTATTGGAACCCGGTAAACCACAAAGAAGGCCACCTGACTTATCAGACCGGCAAAAGCAAGGGCTTGATCAATAATTATGTGAACGGATTGTTTGAAGACGGTAATAAAAACTTATGGTGCTGTACTGAAGGAGGGTTATCAGAATATAATATGCAAACCGGCTCAATCACTAATTATACAGTTGAAAATGGCTTGCCCGCCAACCAGGTGTTCCGGATGCTTGAAGATCACAAAGGCATTTTGTGGATATCAACCTCAAAAGGGCTGGCGAGCTTTGACCCCGTGAGCAAACAATTCAATAACTACCACACTGCCAATGGCTTGCCCACTGAACAGTTTAATTATAATTCGTCATTTAAAGATATGGACGGCACCATGTACTTTGGCACCGTAAAGGGCATGGTTAGTTTTAAGCCAGCTAAATTCGCTCAAAGCAAATTCATCCCTCCTGTTTATATTACTGGTATCCAGGTCAACAACCAGGATATACCAATAGGTAATAATAAATCTATTTTAGATCAATCCATTACTTATACCAATTCTATCATGCTGCCTTATGACCGATCCAACATCAGTTTGGATGTTGCCGCATTGAGTTATATTATACCTGAGATGAACGGTTATGCTTATAAGATGGATGGCATAGATAAAAACTGGACCCAACTAAAAAATAATCGCAAAATATATTATACCAAACTGTCACCGGGAGAATACACATTCCGGGTAAAAGGAGCAAATAGCGAGGGCATTTGGAATAACCATGAAACCAAATTGTTAATTAAAGTTTTGCCCCCCTATTGGGCTACAGTTTGGGCTTATTTATTCTATTCAGCTGTTGTAGCAGGAGTTGTATTGATCATATTCAGATATTATCACCTTGCGGTCACTGAAAAAAATAAAAGGCGTATTGAAGCTATAGAAATAAATACCGAGCGCGAAATATATAATGCCAAAATTGAGTTTTTTACAAACATTGCCCACGAGATACGAACGCCTTTAACATTGATAAAAATGCCACTCGACAAGCTGATAAACAAAGACACCAGCGATCCGGAAACCACTGAAAGTTTGAACATGATGAAAAAGAACACTAACCGACTGATAGACCTTACCAATCAGTTACTTGATTTCCGTAAGGCGGAGACTAATAAGTTTAGTCTTAATTTTTCAAAAATCGACGTCAACGAGCTGTTGAAGGATGTTTACTCCGTATTTCATCCATCAGCTGAACAAAAGAATTTGGTTTTCAAACTGGAACTGCCCCGTATAACCCTGCAGGCATATGTGGACAGCGAAGCCTTAAAAAAGATCCTGAGCAACTTGTTTAACAATGCCATCAAATACGCCGGACACAGCGTCATTATTAAATTGTTACCCTTCAGCAGCGAAGACCAGCTATTTAATATCGAGATAAAAAATGATGGCTACCTTATACCGGCGGAATATAAAGACAAGATATTTGAACCCTTTTACCGGATCAAAGAAACCGAAAAAGAAGCAGGTACCGGTATAGGCCTGCCGCTTGCGAGATCACTTACGCAATTACATAAAGGAAGCCTGGAATTAAAAATATCCATCGACGGCTTTAATATATTCCTACTGTCGCTGCCTATTCACCAGGAAAAAGAGATTCATTTTGGCGAAAATGAGCAGGACGAAATCATTAACAGTACAGAAGATCAGAGCATATCTGCAGATAATGCGGATCATTCCAAACCGGCCATTCTGATCGTTGAAGATAATAAGGAGATACTAAATTATATGCAGAAGGAATTAGCTGTCCAATACCGGGTGCTGAAAGCCTATAACGGACAGGAGGCACTTTACTTGCTGCAAACAGAAAACATACAGCTGGTGATCAGTGATATTATGATGCCGGTAATGGATGGTATCCAATTATGCAAGCGAATGAAGACGGATATACAGTACAGCCATGTGCCTGTTATACTACTGACCGCCAAAAACTCACTTAATTCCAAAATTGAGGGGTTAGAGGTAGGCGCGGATGCTTATATCGAAAAACCATTTGCTTTTGAGCACCTGGTGGCCCAGATGAATAACTTGTTAACCAACCGGAACATGATGAAGGAATATTTTGCCCGTTCGCCGCTTACCCACATTAAAGGGATAGCTGTTTCAAAAGCGGATAAGGATTTTTTAGAGCGTTTGAATAAAGTAATTTATGATAATATTACTGATATGGATTTGGATGTTGACCAACTGTCGGGTATGATGAACATGAGCCGGCCAACATTGTACAGAAAGATAAAAGGGATTTCAGATCTGTCACCAAATGAGCTTATCAACCTGACAAGGTTAAAAAAAGGCGCGGAATTACTTGCGGAAGGCGACTATAAGATCAATGAAGTAGCCAATATGATTGGTTATAGTTTACCCACTAATTTCTCGAGGGATTTTCAGCGACAATTTGGAGTAAGCCCTTCCAGTTATTTGAGCACTTTGCAGAAGTAATTTGATTTGGTTTTTCTTTTTCCTGTATCAAAACATGAACTATAAGACCGGGAGTCTTCTATTTATTTTACTTGACGGAATGTGGTTTAGAAAATTAAAATGGGGTAAGATTTCAATCAGAATGATAGAAGTTTGATTCCATTGATATCTCTACTTTGATAGTATAAAAGCTGCAAATTATAAAAAAATCACCGTAATTATTCACTTTTTTCACTTGGGTTTTTTTTCGCATATTTCTCTAAAATGCAATCATTGACAAAATGGTTCGAAATCTGTATCGTCGGGAGTACTGCACGGGAAAGACGTAATAAATCACGATCTTTCCCGTTTTTTTTTCACTCCTAACATATTGTTAATCTGAAAGATAAGTACTACTACCTCGTTCAGCTTTCCGGTTCGATATTCATTTTTTTCAAATCGTAGTTTTTTCCGAAATATCGAACCAAGTATCTCTCTTTTTTTTAGAACATTGCATTGTACATAAAGATTTTTCAGGTTAGAAAGCGCCTCTATTGCCTGGAAAATCATTTTATCCAAACTTGCAATGTTTGAACTTTGTAGTTTCACGTCTGTAAGATTAATTTCTAGCCTTTTGATCTTCTCTTCACAATCCTTTTTAATAATTACAAAATCTTCGGGATCCACTTTCCCATCAAATAAAAGCTCTTTGCATTGGCTAACTTGGCATTTAGCATCGCAATTTTATCCATTAAATCCTTACGCTCATCCTGAATTGAATCTCTACTACTTTTGTAAATAGTAAGTCGATTACTTATAAGTTCGCATTACTGCGCGATGTTAATTTCCACAGTTGTACTTTAAGAAACCGGATGACGCTATCATCAGCTAAAAGAGCTCTTTAAAATCATTGCCCTATCTTCAAACTGCCCGAATAAGTGCCTTTTTGCCATTCATCAGTTGTTGACCACCTGATTTGTTTATCAGCCGTTTTTATAATAATAGTTTGTAATATAGGCGATAAGCCCGGCTTTGATGCACTAAAGTCTGCCTGTACCCGAATTTGTGATCCGCGTTTTAGTCCGGTTAAAGCTATTTGCTGTGTACCAGACTTTAATTCTACTATCTTGGTGTCTACCACATTACCTTTATCATCTCCACTTTCTACAGTTAATGTTATGCTGCTATTTAGCGGAATATTTGACGATACCTGCATCATAGAGGGTAAAGCAATTACAGCACGCCAATCAGTCTTTAGCTGCCCCTTTTCTAAGGCACTGATTCCCTTTGCTGCCAGTTCCGCGATGGAATTTGCATCA
Source organism: Mucilaginibacter sp. (assembly GCA_028287805.1). Taxonomy (GTDB): domain Bacteria; phylum Bacteroidota; class Bacteroidia; order Sphingobacteriales; family Sphingobacteriaceae; genus Mucilaginibacter. The sequence goes on along the minus strand of JAQBOY010000203.1, from coordinate 12,335 downwards.
AGGCAATTACGGGCTACCAACACTTCATCCATACTGAATTGCCCGTGGTTTAATCGCGGCGCGCCTCCTATCATTTCAAGCGGACCTGCATAAGGCTTTTGCAAGGCTGTTTTGTTAAGCTTTCCGTCGATATACAGCGACCCTACCTCTTTTTCAGGATCATAAGTATAGGCAATGTGTACCCATTTACCTAAAGCTGGTTTGACGCCTCCCTTGACATCCCGGTCCCTGAAGGATAACAGCAGGTTTTGATCAGCTATGCCTGCAGCAAGACTGGTACCGGTTACATCAACATCAGCACCCATAGGCGCCTGGCCGCCGAAAAAAGCAGCTTGATTTTTTTCTAAGGCCGTAATATTTACCCAAGCTGCTAAAGTGAATGGCTTACGGTAAAGATCAATGTTTCCTGTGTTGATAAAGGTTCCCTTCCCGCTTGTATAAAATGCCTTTCCATTTTTCCCCGGTGTATACATTGCCGAACCTGCAACACTTAATGTACTGCCAGTTATTTCATTTTTAACACCGCCCTGAACCATGTTGTCAAAATTTAGATAAACCAACGGGTCTTTAAGTGCAAAGCTAACGCCGCCGGGTACAACCAGTTGCCGAGGTAAACTGTTGCCTGTTTTTACCAGGAAAGTACCGGAAGCAGGAAAAGCATAAACCATACTGACATCCCCGGTTGAACCGGGAGGCAGTTTAACAGGTTCACTGGCTACCGTTTTGCCTTCCACATCTATAGTAATACTACCATTGTAGGTTTCACTTCCGGCATTTGTAGCCACGGCATGGTAGTGCAACAGGCCATCCTTGCTAACGGACGTGATTTCGTGTGAAAGCAATAACCTTGCAGAAGCTTTAGAAACCAGAACGGATTTAGCCACGATCTTTTTTCCCAAAACAGCGCTTATGCTTTGTTGCCCGCTGCTATACAAAGCAGCTTTAAAAGTGTATTCTTTGGTCTCTCCAGGTTCAATCTCAAAGCGATGTGTATCCAATAAACTTTCACCATACAGCTTAACGTCAGCAATATCCACCAGGTTACCATTGTTTTTGACCATCACTGTAACCGGAAAACTTTCCCCTCCCTGTACATGATCGGGTACGTTCAGTGTATACGCAAAATCAGCCTGGTATTTTCTGTTCACGTCAAATTCCCCCGATATACCTGTAGCAGGATCTGTAAAGCCAATTCTTTGTTTATGGTTTTCATTCCCACCCGGAGGTACCGGGCTTGCTCCGCCGATATGCACCCTGAATTTGCCCGGTTCCAGCACACGAACCATACCAGGATCAAGCAGGGAAAGCTGGTAAGGGGTCAGTTGAAAGATGACCGTTTTCTTTTCACCCTTTAGCAATGACACCCTTTTAACACCTTCTAATTGAATTACAGGAGTTATTACCGGTGTAACCATATCTGTAAGGTATAGCTGGGCTACTTCATCCCCAGCTCTTTCGCCGGTATTTTCAATATCAACAGAGACGGATACAAATCCCGGATCGTTATTTTTTTGTGATACATTCAGGTTGGAATATCTAAAAGTAGTATAACTCAATCCGTATCCGAACCGGAACAGCGGGGTAAAAGGCATATCATAATAAGCATAACTGCGCCCGGACGGTAAATAATCATAATTCAACGGAAGCTGCCCAACATGACGGGGGAACGTAATCGGAAGTCTTCCGGAAGGATTTCTGTCTCCGAACAGCAGGTCTGCTGTCGCATTTCCCCCCTCTTCGCCAGGGTACCAGGTTTCCAGGATAGCGGGTATATTGGCGGCTTCCCAGCTAAGCGTAAAAGGCTTGCCGTTTACCAGTACCAGTACTACCGGTTTTCCGGCTGCCTGAACTGCTTTTATTAACTGGCGCTGTACCCCGGGAATTTCCAGTGTAGCGCCATCTACATTTTCTCCGGAGGTTGGTTTAGCGGAATCCTTAATGTTTTCACGTGTGGACTGATCGCCTACGACCAGTACTACGACATCCGCCTCGCGGGCTGACTTAACAGCCGCAGCAAAGCCTAATGTATCGGCCGACATGATGTCACAGCCCTTTGTATACAAAACTTTGGCAGACGGACCCACATGTGATTTGATTCCCTGCAATACAGATACAAGCTGGCCCGGTTCCGTTCTTGGTGAATAATCGCCAATTTGGGCAAAATCAGCATTAGGACCTATTACCGCTATAGATTTAATATCCTTTTTCAACGGCAGTAAATTATTGTCGTTTTTTAACAAGACAGAACCTTCAACGGCAACTTCACGGGCAAGGGCCCGGTGTTCGGGCGTATTATAGGCCGGTAGTTTATTCCAAACCATATCCGGCGATCCAGGATTTTCAAACAAACCCAGTTTAAACTTGGCGCGGAACACCCTGCGTAAATTATTATTAAGATCGCTTTCATCCAGGTAGCCTTTAGTCACAGCAGATGCTAAGGCCTTCCTGTAGGCTGAGCCACATTCTATGTCAACACCTGCAAGAATTGCCATCCGGCAGGCCTCTTCCAGGTTACTTACTACTGTCTGTTTATTGAGAAAGTTTTCAGGCCCGCTGCAATCTGATACGACCATACCATCAAAGCCCCATTCTTCGCGGAGTATTTTCTGCAACAATTCAGTTGAACCGTTATCCGGTACACCATTCCAGGTGCTGTAAGCGGCCATTACACCACCCACGTGCGCTTCTTTTACTGCTGCCCGGAAAGGCACCAGGTGAATGTTGCGCATTACCCGATCAGACAGGCCCACGTCATGACTGTCACGCCCACCCAGCGGCTCGCCATGCCCTGCAAAATGTTTGGGAACGGCGATCATGTTCTCGCCCTGAAAGCCATTTATCCAGGATACTCCCATGCGGCTAACCAGGTACGCGTCTTCCCCGTAAGTCTCCTCCACGCGTCCCCATCGGGCATCTCTTGCCACATCCAGTACCGGCGACCAGCTTACTCTTAAATTTGCTGCTTTACTTTCTATAGCGGTAGCTTTTCCTACTTCCCGTATCAAATCAGTATTAAATGTGCTGGCCATGGCAATGGGCTGGGGGAAAACCGTTGCCCCGGTAGAATAAGACTGGCTATGCAGTCCTTCGGTTTTTAACATGGCTGGTACCTTCAGTCTCGGTATTCCCTTTGAACCCCAGCTATCACTTAATTCGATCACTTTTTCTTCCAGGGTAAGCCTCGGAAGCAGATCACTGATCCGATCCTCTATAGGAACATGAGGGTCAAGATATTTGGGTATAACTTCAGATTTATTGCCGGTTCCGGCATGTACCATCCCCGCTGATTGCTTAACACTGTTCTTCTTATGGGAAAGCGCTATTTGCTCGTTTATATCACAATTACATTTGCCTGTATCTGCCTGATTTATTTTTTTCTTTTCAAAATGAGGCGGAATTACAGGGTGTGCATAAATCTTTAATGCTATAATACAGCTCAAAAATAGTATGCTTGTTATTTTTTTCATAAGTAATTTTTAAATTGAATGTCTTTTTGTTTGTGCTTTTTGTACCGATAATTGAACTATTGCTGTTGCACGGACATATCAATTACATCCTTGCCGCGCGAGGCCGGTGTAACTACCAGATTGATTAATTTACCATCCACTACTTTACCCTGAACGGTGGTATTATACGGGGCGTTCAGTTTAAACTCGGTATTGCCCCATTCTTTGGGCCAGGCCGGCAACAACATTATTTTTTTACCGTCTACCTGCATCAGCATTTCCTGTAAACCGTTTTCACCATTGCCGCCATTGTCCTCATCAGGTGCATAATCATGCCCTGTGGCCCAAAAGGCAGGGAATTTAAGTACAGGTTCTTTACGGGTTAAATTGTACGCTGTATAAGTTTTGGCAATATCCGTAAGTCCAAGCATAGCTGCCTGTATAGGGTCCTGTACCCAGCAGCCTTTATCCTTAAATTTACGTATGTTAAACGTATTTATCGCCAGTTCAAGATTAGGCTTGCCCAAGCCATATAGCCGGAAAGGATAAACAGCATACAACTCCGGGTTTTCCAGGTTATGCCCTTTAATAATTTGCGGGCCGGTGTAGGGTAATAATACTTGTTTACCGTCCTTGTTACCTACAGGCAGCTCAGGCAATTCACTATAAAATCTTTTCCACTCTGCATTCGTTTTTTCACCTGTTAAATTAGTAGGCAAAGCTATCAGGCGGCTTATAACCGCATGCAAACCTGCAATATCCGGCGCCGGGTCATGTGCTTTCCAGAACATCTCGATAGAGTTATCCGGGTCAAGCAATAATTTCCCCTGCTCATCACGGCCAAAGTGCTGATCAAAGAACTGTACGCCTGCTGATACTACCGGTAAAAGAATATTTTTAGCAAATTTCTTATCGCCGGTATAATCATAGTAATCCAGCATCATCATGCTTAGCTCCAATATCGGCGTAAAATAATGGCCGGTCCAGTTTTCTTTAACTTCAGGCCCCATATATAATAAGCCGCCCCAAAAAGGCGAGGTTTCTGCAAAATAGGCACCTTCATGATGGTAGAATTTCTTTACCTGTGCGGCATTGTCAGGCAGCATGTTAGCATACATTTTAAACAGCGGCAGCATTTCGTCAAAATCACCGGCCATTAACCGGGGCCAGTACATAGGCCGGGTATTTTGCATCCAGTACTGACCTCCCCATTCACGATAATCAGCATCAATGCTTATGATCTTTTTATTTTGCTTGTATTGAGGGTTATCCACCACAAATATGGAACCGTTGAACTTTATAGGATAGGCACCCCTGCCGGCGCAAGCCGTAACATATCGCTGTAAAATATAACCTTGCATAATGTTTCTGGCAGCCTCATCGTCATCAATAAATATCCAGCTTCGATGCCAGAACCTATCCCACCATTGTTGGTGAGCCCGCCGTGTTTGTTCCAGTGAAAGCTCGTCTATCCGGCCAATCTGTTTGTGCAGTTGCGCCAGCCATTGGCCTGCAGTCAGATTTCTTGTCGTTAAGGGGTAAATGGAAATCAATTGTATATTATCCGTTGTACGCGACTGCAGGGTGGTATCATCCTTACTTACCAGTTCTTTGCCTTTAATAGCTCCGCCAAAAATGATCCCTTGTAAATGCGCATCAGCATAATCAGGGTTTTGATGATACCATGTAATTTGGCCGGCTTGTTTAGGCAGGATAATATCGCCATTACCCGCACGCCAGTCATCCAATGTAACTTTTACAGAAACAGGCTTCGTGCTTTTTGATTCAATCCTGATAACCGGATGATCGGCATCTACCCACACCCTAAGTTGAACAGCATTAGCGCCGTCGCCCTCACTAACTAATATCTCGCTATTATGCAGTTTAAGTATTTGTTTAAACGATGCGTTTTGCGCGGTCAATGGGTTAGGACTTACTGATACGCGCACCTTTCCTAATTTCATTAATATCCCGCCATCTTTTATCCAATTGTTCTTTTCTGTAGCTGAAGCTGCGCCCCATGCGTCAGTTTTACCAATCAAAAAGCAAAGATCGCCATTGGGCTCAATCCATACATTCAGGCCGATATCACCATTGCCTGTTGGCATTGATTGCAACGAGGTGGGCCCGGGAGTGTTCCAGCTTACATTGCAGGTATCAAGCCATCTGCTGATGTCGGGGCCGGGTATAGCTGATCCGGAAAGAATGCTGTGTTCCTGGCTCATGCCCTTAACAGGCATGATGAATAGTAACAAGAGCACTGACAGCCCCAAAAAAATCGCCTCGCATTTACCTGTTGTGTTATGCTGGCCATATATCATTTGTAACGTTCTCATTGGCTTACCTATTTTAAATTGTTCAGGGCGGTCTTCAAATAATTTTTTATTTATTTTTTTTATAAACATTTTCATATTATCCTTCATAATGCTTTATCATTTTTTACAGGTGTCTTCCTACGGGTCTATACCCCAGCTTTTATTTGGTTTTGGTCCCATCTCGAGTTCCAATGTACCGCCGTTCACCAACTGCTCATGTGTAAACCAGGGCATGTTAAGTGTTTGTCCGTTCATTTTGGCGCTCTGTATGTATTTATTGATCACGGAACAGTTATTGGCTATCATTGTAAATTGCTTTCCGTTTTCCAGGTCGATAGTTACTTTGCTAAAAACGGGGCTGCCAATAGTATATACTGGCACGCCCGGCGTTACCGGGTAAAAACCCATTGAAGAAAACACTACAAAGGCTGACATGCCGCCGCCATCCTCATCGCCGGGGATACTGAATACATTGTCCTTATACCATAGATCGAGCAGCAAACGGATATGCTTTTGGGCTTTCCACGGCGAAGTGAAGTTATACAAGTATGGTATGTGGAAACTTGGCTCATTACCCATTGAATACTCACCTACCAAACCAGTGGCATCAGGAAATTTAGCCCAAAACTCGTGCTTGCTGCGGCCCAAAGGCTCACGGAACAGTTGGTCTAGTTTATTTTCAAACGGTATATTACCACCCATTAGCTTAATTAATCCGGGAACATCTTCCTGTACCTGCCAAAGGTAGGTCCAACCGTTATTTTCATCATAATAGTCACGACCGCCCATGCCCCCGTCAAATTTTGGATCGATGTTGATCCAACTGCCACTGCTATCTTTTGGCATAAACATACCAACATCATTATTCCAAAGCTTTTTATAATTTAATGAACGGACAGTGAACTTAGCCTTATCATCCTGCTTACCTAATTCACCGGCCATTTCACCTACAGCCCAATCGTCATAGCTTGCACCAAGTGTAACTGCCACAGCCTGCCGTTTCTCGAAGGGATGAACCTCGGGCACCGTTTCTCTCCCCCCTGCTTTTAAAGCTGGGTAATACCCATTGGCGTAGTAAAAAACATCCAGCTCCGTTTTCGGCCCATTGCGCCAGGGCAGCATGGTAGCCTGTGTTGCATTTTTCATCATCCCTTCATAAGCTTTACGGACATCGAAATCCCGGATTCCCTTTCGATAGTCATCCAATAACATAATCGACGAATGGAACCCGTTCATACAGGCATGATCGCCGAACAGTACAGGAAAGGTTGGCATCCAGCCGCCCTGCTCATACATGGTTACGTACGAATTAGCCATATCGCTCTCCATTACCGGGTTGACGATGGCCCTAAGCGGATGGAGAGCCAGGTAAGTGTCCCAGGTCCAGTCGTCAACATAAAAAGGCCTTTTGGTTTCATGTATCTTTTTGTCAAATCCGCTGTAGTAACGGCCATCTTCCGTGATATCTACCATACGCTCGTTACAGCGGTAATAGGCGGTATAAAATGAGCGCCGCTGTGCCTCGGTGCCTCCTTCAACTTTAATATTATTGATGGCTTTGTCCCAGGCTTTTTCGCCCTCCTCTTTAATATCATTAAAAGATTTACCATCCATTTCAGAATGGAAATTCTTCTGCGCCTGTTCTTCGCTGATGTAGGAAATAGCATATTTAAATTCTACATTTTCAACATTATTTGATGCGAAAGTAATCCATGACCGTACATCCTTTCCCTGGGTTTCATCTGAATTTACCATCTGGTCATTTTTGATGATACCTGTTTGGCCTTTGCTGCTGAATTTTCCGTAGAGGTATATCTTAATATCGTCGTGATAGGTTTCCATCCCTTCAATCACGTTTCCGTTAATAAATTTCCAGGATGCCGGTCCTGAATTATATACATCAAATAATAAGCTTCTGCGGGATGATTTTGATGGAAAATTAAAGCGAAATATTCCGGCTTTCTTCCCGGCTGTAAATTCAACGGTAATTTCATCATCCACCAGGAATGTAGAGTAGTACCATGGGCGGGTTACCTCCAGGTCATGATCATAGGTTTGCTTTTGTTTCCACGAGCCTGGATATACTTCCTTGTCCCATGGCTTTAAGGAAAAAACTTCCCCTAAACGGTGAGAAACAATACTAAGCGGAAAACTGGCTATCTGGTCATCTATGTAATCATTACGTTTAGGGTACATTCTTATTAGCTGGTTGGGCTGTTGTACCGTTGGGCGGGTAGGCTGCAATAATTGTCCTACATTCCCAATGCGGGGGTCCACATACTTCAGGTTTCCCTTTCCATCGTTATTAGTATATTCATCCTGTGCAAGTACATTGTTAATTCCAAAAAATAAAAAGATTATACAGCCAATAAAATGATGGATAATAGTCAACAACTTTGATTTTGTGTTTAGCATAACTTTAATTTAAACTGATCATCCTTCATTAAAAAATCAAGAAATCCGTTAAGTCAATATTTACCTCTTTTTTAAGCTCCTGCTTTCCGGCCAGTTATTTATTTCGTTGAAATGGTTAGCTTTTGCATGATAAAGCCCACTTTGCCGTTTAGGTCCGCTCCCTGTAAAATAATAGTGTAAGTAGTTGGCTGGTCGGCTGCATAAAATGAGGTCGAAGCCGTTCCGGCTTTATTAGTTACGATATTCGGTTCCCAGTGAATTGTTGACCTGAGATCGGTGAAACCCTGGTCAATCTTTTTATTCGGATATCTTGGACGATAAAATTGAAACGGAAACGTGATTGGCGCCGGTTTGTATACCAGTATGCCTGTAGCCGGTTTGATGAATGGTCCTTTACCTGATCTGGTAGTAATTTCAAGATAAGCAACATCTGCACCTGCTGCGGCCGAAGGCGCTATTGCTAACTGTTCCTCAGTTGTAAGATTTCTTTCGTTATATAAAGCATTATACCGCATAGAATAGATCACCTCTATCCCGGTTATATCCTCGGCTGATAAATAATCAAGTGTTTCCCGCTGGTAATTATAATGCTCGTTTGGTATACCGCTTACCGAATCATAAAAACGGTCCAGATCTATACCGTCCACCACGAAGCGAACCCGTTTTTCCTTTATCATAAAGCTTAGATCATTGTCTTTATGAATATGTCCTTCTCGAAAACCGGTAACCTTTTTTTCGATTAATTGAAGCAATGATATTTTGCCGGTTTTTTCAATTTCATCGCGGGTGATAGCCTGATCATAATTCCCAGGCCCATTCAAATTTTTCGAACCCCTTATGATGGCTTTATCTTTTATGTCAACAGCCTTCAGCAGGTGAGTTCCTGAGCCATACTTAATATCAGTAAGCTCACTGCGATAACGCAGGCTGTTTTTTTCGAAATTCATCATCGTACTGTCGGATATTTGAATTCCCCCAGGAAAAGCCGGTAAAACCACCGTCGGAATATCGTTCTCTGTAATAGTTATACCTGCATTAATTATTCTGCCCTTCGCTTTTCGTGCTTGCAGTACATAGGTGGGACTATCAATAACCGGAAGGTTTTTAAACAGGAAATTACCATTGCTATCAGAAACTGTATCTTTAAATAGCTTATACTTTCCTGTTCCCAGCAAAGTTATACTGGCATTTGGTATAGGCTTGTTAAACAGGTTACCCACCTTTCCACGGATCACATATTCTGATTCAGCCACATATGCCGGATGATAGGCGTCATTAAAACCTTCTTTCCACTTATAACCCACCCATCCCTGGGTTAACATTAAATCATCTAATGCAATGGCTGCATTTTTATCTGCACTAAAGTAATAGGCAGGGTCTTCAATATATCCCTTTAGATCAGGGGTCAGCAATAGTTGTGTAAATATATTTTTCTTAAGCAGATCCGCTGGTTTTATTTGGCTGTCATCTGTAACCGCCAGTGAGAAACTCCCAACTACCGGATTTCCTTTGTTATCATTGACATTAATCTTTATGGGAATACTGTCCCTTGTTTTAAAGATGCCGGAAGCTGTGTTAATTTCAAGCTTCAGATTGTCATTATGATCAACAAAGGTTATTCTCTCATTAAGGGGTTGATTTTCTGTATCAAATAAGGTAAAGTGAACTACCCCTGTAGGAAACAAGCTTTTTGCCAGCCGAATGATCAGCATGTCTCTGTTGAGACTAAAGGCTCCTGCGTAATAGATTAAGCCCCTTAGCTGCCCGATAAGGTTATATGCTTTGCCCTGCATGCCTGGAGAGGCTGAAACGGATATCTCCAGCGAATCGGCTCCCTGCAAATTTTTGACATTTAGCACCGTTCCGGAGCTTTTCGCCACCGGCAGGGCCACGCTTTTAGTTTCACCGCCAGGCAAATTTATTTGGGCAGTATAGGTTTCGCCATCCTGGGGTACAAAATCAAAAGCTCCCATACCTTTATGAACAGATTCAAACCTTGCCTGGACATGGTTTTCCTTATCCAATATAACCCCTTTAACGTCCACCCCCCGGCCATCTTCTCCAATAGCCTTGAAGGCAACATGCGCAGGCAATAATTCCACCAGGTAACCGCCTTCGGCCATAAACTGCATGTCAATACCAGGCGATGCATGTAAATCATGCTGCCTTGTTAAATCTTTTGTTTTTGTTGCGGCCTTTGAAGATGACAATAAGGATGAACCGGAATTTTTAATACCGGCACCGCCGGGGTCGGCTATAAAAAAGTGAAAATAAAATAACCTGTCATCGCCCAAATTGCGCATCCAGGAGGAATAGGCTCTTAATGTATACGCACCGGCATGTAAAAGATTATTATCCAGGTAAATATTACCAACAATTATTCCTAACGACGCCGGAAAGATATAATGCTTAACAATTCTATTACTGTCATTAATAAGGTCAACATAGATCCGGCTGCTTAATGGTGAATAAGCAATTTTAGAATTAACAAGATATCCTTTAAACCAAATTGTATCGCCAACCGCATAATAAAACTTATCGAAATGCAGGTACAATCTTTCATCAGGCAGTTTTCCATTATACTTATCCAGCTTTTCAATCACAGATTGATTCATACCCTGAGCTAGCCCAGCCTGGGCAAACACACCTGACCTATTCAGGATAATGAGGAACAGCAGAATTATTATCGTTTTATAGCGCAACATATTTAAGTTTTAGTTTTCGAGGTAAATGATATCTATTTAATTTTATGATTGACAGAAATGTTAAATAGGCATCGGCGATTAAAAATTACCGGGAGCGCAATACACTCCCGGTAACCGGATCAATTAACTTTAAATTCCTGCTTAGTAATATCCAGGTAAGTTGTTCCGTAACCTTGTGTCGGCTCTATTTGCGTATCTATTGAAAAGTTATTAAAAGAGTCTATGAAAACCAGCCTGCTTTTTGATGCATTCCTTTTTGCAATATTTGTAAATGTTCGGTAAAAGCTGCCGTCTGCTGTCCTGGTTATACTCAAGTTACCATTTGTGGGATTTGTTATCTGGTAATTATAGCCAGCCTCTATACAGGGTACAAACTCCATTTTGTTCTGCCCGGGTTTAAGCCCCCCTGCCGGCCAGGTTTCAAGTGTTTGTTTCCAGTAAGCAAAGTTTTGATCGCATGTTTGGGCAAACAGGTAATACCTATCCGAAACACCACGATTATCTGTCATGTTTGATTCATACAAGGCATCAATACAATTCTGATACCGGTAAAAATAATTATCCGGTTCTGTCCACTGATCCTGTTCACCAACAATATATACGTCAAAACCTAATACATTTAACCGTCTGCGTATTTCTGTGTAAAGAGGCACATCACTGCCCGGGTTATTTGGATCCATATTCGAATTCAGATCCTGGGCGTGATTAATAATTAACAGTGGTTTACCATTTACCTTCTGGTAATTGCTTTTCCCCATATAAAAGGCAAGACGTTGAAAATCCCGGTAAAAGGATTCCAGCTTTGATGCATTACTTTCTATAGGTATGCCGTTACCATTAGTGCCGCCGGAATTCGTGATACCTAACGTAGCAACGCTCATATTGTAGGACAATGCAAAATTCATGGTTGAAGAATTCGAGGCCGTTAAAAATGAATTAACGGTAGCGGAGTCTATTTTATAATTATTAAAATCAAGATTAGGTGACCGCACCGAAAAGATAAAATAATCTATTTTGGCTACACCCGCATCTGCAATATGAGCTTGCATGATACCGGCCGGCGGAGCGCCATTAGTGTAAACATAATTGCCCACCGTCGGAACTTGCTTAATATTAGCATTCCAGGTAGTAAAAGTATAATACATTGCACCTACCAGGTAATTGGAGGTCACAGGAACTTCCGGTATTGTATAATTAAGAAAGTAACCATTTATACTGGCATTCTTTTTTTTGCATGAAAATAAGCTTAATGCTATCATTATAAACAGGTAGCTGCACCTGTGTATATATTTATATTTTATATTCATCATTTTGTTTAGTTAATAGGTGGATACAACCGTGTATTTTACTCCCGCCGCTGTTAAGCTTTGTATAGTGGTTCCGTACCACTTTTCCACGAAGCTATAATCGATAAATGCATGCCACGTAAGATAATTAGGCGGCGTATATGGCGG
>JAQBOY010000194.1 GCA_028287805.1 Mucilaginibacter sp. | reverse complement strand
CGCGGCTCCTACTTTTTACTTCATCGATCAAGAAGGAAAGATAGCAAGTGTTGTGGATGGATATTCTGATGATTTTGAAAAGAAGATGTCTGCCATAATCGACAATTTATTAAAAAAATCATAACCTAATCCTCGTTGTTCTCTCAGAACCCCTCTCTGGCGCGAGAATCCGGGTAGGCCAAAAGCATAGGGGTTCTCGTGACCTGAAAGGTTGGCCCTATAATGCAATGGATCAGGAACCTACCTGGTCGAAGTATGTAGAGCGGGTTAGAGGTGAAAAGGCAACTTCGTCCTAAAATACATTAAGCTTTCAGCTTAATTGTGTCTTGACCTGAAATATTGTATTGGTTGGAATAGACTCCTGTTTAAACAGGTCCCTTATGCTGATTACTGCACTTAGTCCTGTAATTGGTTATGATAAAGCATCGGCCATTGCCCATCATGCCTTAGATAATAATCAAACAATGAAGGAAGCTGCATTGGCAAGTGGCTTCATCGATGCGAAGAAGTTTGATGAAATAGTCGATCCGCGTAAAATGGTGTAAATTTAAATTGTAGTAAATGGTATGACTAAATCATAGTATTAGTTATACCATTTTCTGGGCTGACTAAAAGGGTCAGCCCCTATTATGCCTTTAGTCTGTTCAGCTGTACTTTATGGTTTTGCTAAAGTGCTTAACGAAATTGCCGCTGGTTATCTTAGCGACTGGATGATTTGGATCAGCGATATGTCGACCCAGAACAATAACCCCCACCTCCCGCGAGTTTGTAACTCGTGTCTGCTTTTTCAGACATCACGTTTCTTTGCTATAGAGTCAGTTTTGAGTTCGATCTTCCTCGACCACATCAAGGTAATAGACAAGTAAAATCGTATTCTTTGTCATCTCTCCGGATTGTTGTCCATTACTTTAAAAAGAAATCCAGCAAGCCTTTTTGAACCTGTGCAGTTTGTTCCTGAACCACCCAATGCCCGGAATCTTTGATGATCACTTCATGTACATCAGATGCCACCAGTCTGCAATGCGCGGCTAAGTACGAGCCGGCTGAATGATCTGCCCCCATCGCCAGCAAAGGCATCGGCAGTTTCTTCTTCGCAAACTCAACATTGTCTTTTGCATCCTGATCGAATTTACCGAACCAATGAAAAGCACCGGTTGTTGCGCCGGGTACCGAATAGGCACGGATAAATTCATTTCGCTCGGCTGCGGTAAAAGCATTTTTTTTAAAACCAACCGTAGGCCAAAAATCTGTAAAAAACAGGCCTACTTTACCAGAGACAATCGCACCTGAGTGCGGCTGACCAAAAAAGCCAAACCACCAGGCTTGCGCCTTGACCTGGCTCCATACCGGCTCTATGCCTGGTAAAAGAGCGTCCATCAAAGCTACCTTTTTTACATCGGCAGGAAACTGTGCCGCATAAGCGTAAGCAACCATTAGGCCTATGTCATGCCCGGCTAAATTAATATGCCGGAAACCCAGTTTCTTCATCAGTTCATGCATATCTACAGCCATATTCTTTTTATCATAACCGCCGGCAGGCTTACCAGATTCGCCCACACCGCGCAGATCCGGAGCGATCACGGTAAAATGTTTGGACAATTCCGGTAACAAGCGGTTCCACATATACCAGTTCTGCCCAAAACCATGTATCAGTAACAAAGGTTCGCCCTTGCCGCCGATCACATAGTGAATTTTGACTCCATTAACGGTAATGTACCGGTGCTTAAAACCCGGAGGTGGTGAGGCAGGTTTAACCGAAGCAGCAAATGTTAAGGCTGAACAAATAGCCAGCAGGACGGTTAAAGCCACATACTTCATTTTTCTGAGTATTTTCATGGTTTTAATTGTTTTAATATAGGTTATCGTGTTTTGGATCGGGCCTAAGAAATCCACACCGAAATTTATCTGGAATAAACTTCGGGATAAGGACCAATGCTAAAGTTAAGCATTTAACAGTAAGTAACTGTTATTCTGATATTTAATTTTTTCTACACCAGAGATGTTGAACTATTGCCACTTTTCCTATGTGCATTCCCTATCAAATTTTAATGCCACTATTTTCTTACAATCCTCAATAAAAGAGTTCGACATCTGTACTTTGGGGGTCACCAAAAAGCGGAATAACTTAGGTTATTCCGCTTTTTTTATGTTTATCAACCTGTTTTTTGGCAGCAATGTGTTTCACAAATAAGTGAAACAGATAAATCATATGAAACACTTTTTGCCAATAAGAGATTGATATAAAGCACTTTGATAAAATGGAGTGAAACAGGGTGAAACATTAAATTTTATCAACCACAATATAAGTTTCTGTAAATAAGGCATTTATAAAAAAAGAAAAAAGTAGTGAAACAGGTGTTTGAAACATCTGAATCAGCAGTCCTGACAAACCAATGTCACCATAAAGTTATGCAAGCTTCCCTACCTTGCATAAATCCCGAACTTTTATGGATAATTACAGTAAACCCGCTCATTATTATGAGCGACCGATATTGCGCTTATCCGGTCTATAGCTTTAAAATACCAAGAACTGGAAGAGCGGAAAGAAGATGGTACAACAGATTTAAAACTGTTTTGATGAATAGGAGGCTGTGCTGAAAGTAACATTTCAGACAGCCTCTTTAAATGTGAAGAACATGGAATACTTATTTAGCAACAAGTATTAGTTTGTAAATTGAATTTTCTTTTTTAGGTTGATGAAATAAGATTCAAAATATTTAAAAGAAAAATGGGAAACAAGCAGTGTGATTATAAAATAAAGTATAATCTTCGATTAAATAGTTTAATTAACGAATTTTTTTACATTTGCCGCACCTAGATCTTTTTTAATCATGAAAACTTTAAAAAAATTAACTTCAGTTTTATTTATTGTCTTTGCCTCCCATAATTTTTCATTTGCTCAGGAAGTCGAAAAGAAGCAATCGCCAGTTCGTTTATTAATAGGAGGCGCTATGGAATTCGGAGGTGACGAAGTAGCCAAAGTTTACTTTACCAACGGTAATACCCAGTCTGTAAAAGCCGGACAAGGCGTGTCTCTGGCAGTTGGAGGACAACTCCAGTTTCCAAAACTAGAAAAGTTTTTATTACGTGCTACAGTTGGGTACAAATATGTAACCACCATGGCAAATAATGCGAATATCCGGTTAACCAGAGTGCCAATACATTTGACTGCAAATTGGATGGCTGCTAAAAAGCTACGTTTAAGTGTGGGCTTAGCTAACCATCAGAATATTCAATTCAAATCTGATGGTCTAGGTCAGGACTTTAAATTAACAGGCTCTACCGGGCCGATATTCGAAGTTGCTTTTCATGGAGTTGGCCTTACTTATACCGCCATGACATATAAAGACCAGGCAAATTTAAG
>JAQBOY010000168.1 GCA_028287805.1 Mucilaginibacter sp. | reverse complement strand
TCTTTATTGCTTACTACAAAATCAAATAAAGTTGATTAAAAAGCTTATTCGAGAAAATTTTGAACTTATTTTTTGGATAGCCGCAATTATCTCGTTGGCTTTTGCTGATCCGTCTGCTCCGCCGCATTATAGCCTATGCCCGTTAAAACTGGCAGGCATCACCTGGTGCCCGGGCTGTGGTTTAGGCCACTCTATAGCCTGGTTGCTGCATGGCAATATTAAAAATTCGTTTCACTCGCATTGGATAGGCATACCGGCCCTGTTGATCATATTATATCGTATTTATATTTTGGGCAGGTTTGCTTATGCCGATCTGTTTAACCCTTGCCGACTGTAGCGACGAAATCTTTTGCGCCTCTACCTGAGGGAAATGTAAAGATTTTTATGCCCTTTCCGCAATTAACAGAATTCGGCAGCCACAAGCCGTCGGGGGTGATTAAAACGGCTATGCGGGTAGTAGTTCATTTAATGTTCACCGCTAAAATCCACACGCTTACCGATTTGTTTAAAGTGTTGACCCACTTTGCATTGCCGAAGTTTTAATACTAACTTAGTTTTGATTATTATTTAATTAAACAAATCACTTTAAACAATTATTATGGATATGTATCAAAACCCATATATGGGCTTATCGGGGATCAGCCCGGAAGAAATAGGTTTTTTACAACAAGCCACAGTAGGCCTTACTGAAAATCAACAGAAATACTTCTATATGATATATACAGATAAAAGAAAAAGCCCTCAGGATATGCTTATTTTCTGCATCGTAGGTTTGTTTTTGGTTCCCGGTTTACAACGCTTTATGGTTGGTCAGATAGGAATGGGCATCCTGTATTTGTTCACCATCGGGCTATGCTTTATCGGTTCAATTGTTGACCTGATTAATCATAAATCATTAGCGCTTGAATACAATAAAAAGATGGCTTACGAAAGCTTCCAGATTGCCAAGATGGGTAATTAAGTATAATTTTTAACAACAGTGGCAGCATGGGTTTTTTATTGGGCTACTGTAGCAAAACTGCCCCCAAATTAGCTAACTTCGGCTATGAAATTAGCACAGCTTACCACCTATCTTGAAAGTCTTGCGCCGTTAGCCTACCAGGAGGATTATGACAACGCCGGCCTTATTGTGGGTAGCCCCGATCAGGAAATTTATCAGGTACTGATATCGCTCGATTGCACTGAGGCCATAGTTGATGAAGCCATTACCACTAATTGCCAGGTAATTATTTCGCATCATCCCATTGTTTTTAAAGGGTTAAAAAAATTTAATGGTAAGACCTACGTAGAGCGGGTGGTTGAAAAGGCCATCCGCAATAATATCGCCATATACGCTATTCATACCAACCTGGATAACATCATGACCGGGGTTAATGCCCGTATTTGTGAAACGCTGGGTTTAGAGAATTGCCACATACTGGCACCCAAACACCATGTGTTAAAAAAGCTGGTTACTTATGTGCCTAACAGCCATGCCGACCAGGTTAGGAATGCGCTTTTTCACGCCGGGGCGGGCAATATTGGTAATTACAGTGAAACCAGCTTTAATGTAGAAGGTTCGGGTACATTTAAAGGGAATGCGGACTCCAACCCCTATGTTGGTGAACCGGGTATAAGACATACCGAAAACGAGGTAAGGATAGAAACTGTCTACCCCTTTAATTTG
Source organism: Mucilaginibacter sp. (assembly GCA_028287805.1). Taxonomy (GTDB): domain Bacteria; phylum Bacteroidota; class Bacteroidia; order Sphingobacteriales; family Sphingobacteriaceae; genus Mucilaginibacter. The sequence continues at coordinate 1,123 of JAQBOY010000168.1, read as the reverse complement.
GAAAGCAAAATAATTATGGCACTTGTTTTGGCCCATCCGTATGAAGAGGTGGCATATGACCTGTATGAATTAACCAACCAGCATCAGCAAATAGGGGCCGGGATGATAGGAGAGTTAGAGGAACCCATGGATGAAGATGCCTTTTTATTTAATGTGAAAGAAAAAATGCGGACGCGCGTGATAAGACATACGGAATTTATTGGCAGAGCGATAAAAAAGGTGGCTGTTTGCGGTGGAGCCGGGGGCTTTTTATTAAAACAGGCTATAGCGGCAGGAGCTGATATTTTTATTACCGCCGACTATAAATACCATGAGTTTTTTGATGCCGAAGGTAAAATAATGATAGCGGATATAGGGCACTTTGAAAGCGAACAGTTTACACAACAGCTATTATATGAATGTATTCATAAAAAATTTTCGAACCTTGCTATTCGTTTAACAGAGATCAACACCAATCCGGTAAGATACTTTATTTAAGTTGCTGAGCATGCGGGAAACATTAGCTATATCTTTTCTAAGCGTATTCATCACTTTTTACATCCAAAATCACCCTTCCCGAAAGAAATAGAAGGCCCGCTGGAAGATTTGTTTTTAATCCTGGTATACCCGCTAATAGCTTATCGGCTCAATCCCTTCTTTTTTTTGAAATCTTAACGCTAACGACTTGAATTAGGCATATGATAATAAATTATTATATAAAGTCCATGGATTTAATAGATTATTATTTATGTTTGTCTGAAATTATGAAAACAACTGTAAATAATACTCTTTTAACTCTTCAAAGAGTTGGCTATAAACACAGCCAAATGCTCATATCTATTAATGGTAGTATGATGTATTGTTGTTGTTAGCATCCTTCATATTCGTTACAAGAAATAACAGGTACCCAACCTGTAGCATTCATAAGGTGATATAAATCAAAACTTACAAATTATCCTGTCATGTTGACCTAAAAGCATTAAAAAAAGAAACCGACAAGGTAGCCTTGCCGGTGGCGTAAATGAAGATTCAGCTCTGTAACGGCAAATCACTCACTGAACTTCTATACTGGTTTAAGCAACGAAATAATCATTACATAAAACCTTGTTAAATATGGAAATATTTATCTATATCAAAAAATTAA
>JAQBOY010000144.1 GCA_028287805.1 Mucilaginibacter sp. | reverse complement strand
AGTACCATATAAATACCAAACATTATTCCCGGTATTTTAATACGATCACGTATGCTCCATAAAAACAGGAAGAGCAATAAACAAACTACTGATTCATAAAAAGAGGTAGGATATACCGGCAGCCTTAATTCATTGCAAAACTTTCCAACACAATTGGGTATGATATTACCCTGGTCTTCCATACTTACATTATGAGGAAACTTAAAAGCCCACATCCAATCGGGCGCCCAGCTTAGCCAATGCGGCTTTGGTGCTAAATTAGGTATACCCCAATCTCCATCACCCGACATTTGACACCCAATGCGGCCTACACCGTAGGCCAACATCATTCCCGGACCGCCAATATCCAGCATAGTTAAAGGTTTAATACCATGTTTTTTGGCAATATATAAAACAGCGGCACCCCCGCATATTAACCCGCCATAAAAGGTAAGTCCGCTAAATCCTACCAGCATCCCAACAGGATCGGCCATAAACTCGTTCCAGTTCTCCAGCGCGTTAAATAGTTTTGCTCCGGCAAAGCCCCATACAGCAGCCCACAATAATATACTTCCCATTAATTCATAGGGATGAACCGTTATCTTTTTAACAACAGGCTGTTTTAATTCGTGCTTTTTGTTTTCGGCATAGGACCAATAAGCAAATACGGCTGCACCAATTATCCCGCCAATCCAGTTACCGCGTATGGATAAGATAAAATCCTGCGGATTGTCGATCATAGCCTGATAATGGAATACCATGTCAACCAGCTTGTAGCCCAGTATAAAACCAAACACGCCATTTCCTGCCAGGTCAACCGGCGAAATGGGACCACCAACAGTTACTTCTTTTTCAAAAGGATGGATATAACCTAATTTCTCTTTTCGCTTAAATTCCTCCGCAAAGGCCCAGTAAGCCGCCATAAATGCGATAGCTACAAAGAACCCAAAAGTTTGTACAGGCAATAAAATATCTAAACCGGTAAGGTACTTAATAAGAGAAGTAATGGTTGGAAACATAGGTTGCTATTTGCAGCGAATATAAAGTTAATGTATTAATATTTCTTCGCTCTCGGTAATTTCGACATCACCATTAGGTGAAATTTTTGTTAAACAAACATTTTTTAATTCATTTACCCATACCGGGTCATACTTAGCCTGCACCTTTACATAGTTGCGTGTAAACCCATGCATTAAACCATCTTTAATATCTCCTTCAAACAACACTTCACCGGTTTTATTCAATTGGGTATCATAAAAGGCTCTGCGTTTTTTATCAGATAAAATGTGGAGCATTTTACTTCTCTCCGTACGTGTAGAACCTGGCACCGTACCGCTCATTTCTTTGGCAAGGGTATTTTCTCTTTCCGAATAGGTAAATACGTGCAGGTAAGATATATTGAGCTCATTTAAAAAGTTATAGGTATCAATAAAATCTTCTCTTGTCTCGCCGGGGAAACCAACAATTACATCCACACCTATACAGCAATCGGGCATTAGCTGTTTAATTTTAGCTACGCGATTGGCATACAATTCTCTTTTGTACCTGCGGCGCATTAAGCTTAGTATCTTATCAGAGCCAGACTGCAGCGGAATATGAAAATGAGGCACAAAACGCCTGGAAGAGGCTACAAACTCAATGATCTCATCTGTTAATAAATTAGGTTCAATGGAAGATATACGTATCCTGTCAATTCCCTCTACCTCATCTAAAGCTTTAACCAGGTCGAAGAATTTATTAACACGCTTACCGTCAACAACACCAAAATCACCCAAATTAACACCTGTAAGTACAATTTCTTTAACACCTGATGCCGCTATTTGCTCCGCCTGTTTAACAGCGTTTTCAACAGTGTCGCTACGGCTGTTGCCACGTGCTAATGGTATAGTGCAAAATGTGCAGGAATAATCACAGCCATCCTGAACCTTTAAAAAGGTACGTGTACGATCGCCAAATGACCATGCCGCAATAAATTCATTAGCTTCTGAAACAGGCTGATTATAAACTAACGTTTTAGGGTTTTTTGTGAGATCAGTAATGTAATCAACAATCTGAAATTTTTCAGCAGCGCCCAAAACCATGTCCACCCCCGGAATTTCAGCTATCTCTTTGGGTTTTAATTGCGCGTAACAGCCTACTATAGTTACATAGGCATTAGGAGATATTTTGAGTGCTTCCTGTACTACCTTTTTGCATTTTTTATCTGCATTTTCGGTTACAGAGCAAGTATTAATTACAAATACATCCGGTGTTTCTGTAAAATCAACCGTATCAAAACCAGCTTTGTTAAAAAGGCGGCCTATAGTTGATGTTTCCGAATAATTCAGCTTACAGCCCAGCGTATAAAAAGCGACTTTTTTATTCATTTTAATTAGCGCAAAGATAAGTTTTTTGAAGATTAGTTGATTGGAGATTAGCGATTAGTTGCTTTGATGTTACATTCCAATAACAAAGGCCTTAAATAAATTTTTATTGTTTTAGGTTCCTCTATAAGCTGAATATCGTTTTTTAAACCCTGGTAATTATAAAGATTAACCTATTTCACTTTATTTTAATAAATATTTTCTGCTTCGGGCTTTGATATTTTTAATAAATATTGATGCATATTCACATCTTTCCTTATTTAATCAGCTAATTTCCTTTTCTCTTTTCAATAATTCATTAACAATTGTTAATCATAAATATTATTTGTAAGTTTATTATAGTAATTAACATTTAACTATTAACTTACAACTTTTAACCGAAACGATAATAATTTATGTCAATTAGAACCTTAGACATTTATTTTGTCCCTTGCTTGGTGCCTTTTTGCTGAAGATAATTAAGCTGTTTACCACCAAATAAGAAACGCCACCAGATGAAATAAATCTCTATCTCACATTAAAACTTAAGCAATATGAATAAGATTTTAATTTATGCAGCTTTATTAAGTTGCTTGATTTTAGGATGTAAGAGAAAAGAAAAGTCATCTCAGGGAAGCCAGGCAGGTGTATATCAACTTGAAAAACAAGTGCTCACCCGAGGAGGCAAAGACTCTACGATTAAGAGAACTCAAGTTAAAATTTATACAGATCGTCACTATATGTATGCCAGTATAGTACCTGATTCATCTGTTGGGTTTGGTGTTGGCAGTTATACTCTTGACTCGGCTAACAGAATTACGGAACACAGTATTTATACCAGCAGAGCGCTTGACTCATCCTTAACTTATAAGCTTGAAATTATAAGGAAACCCAATGGTTATACCCAAATAATTCCAGACTATGCCACAGTAAAAGGTGTAAATTATGTATTGAAAGAAGACTATAAAAAATTTGCACCAGCTGACACCTCTATACTTGATGGTTTGTGGAAAATGGAAAAAACTTATACAATAAAAGGCAAAGACACAATACCAACGGAAGTAACACAGTATAAAATATTCTGGGGAGGACATTTTATTTTCATACACAGGTTCCCCCGGAACCCTGAAAAAACAAATTTTAAAAATGGTTTTGGTACCGGATTATTTACTTTTAGGAACGATACACTCAGGGAGGAAGAGGTAATATCAAATTACGCTCTTCTTCGTGGCCGTAAGTTTGCTATTAAGATCACATTAAATGGTAAGGACGAATATACCCAGGTGATTAACAGCGGTACAGATGGTGAATCTGTGGAAATATACAAGCGGGTCAAATAATATCTCTTATTTAAAAAGGTGAAAATCCTTGTGCCGCTGGTTCTACCCCGGCTGAAACTGCATTTTACACCTTAATCTTTAGATTTACATCATATAAGTTCTTTAAAACAACCCATAATTACTCCAGTTATCCCGGTGGCCTTTAAGATGGTTCCTTGATTTTTGAAGTTATAATAATTGATATAAAACACATAGATGAATGGTTCGAGTCTCATCTACCCCACTAAAGAGGGTTCAATCGCCTCAAAAAATGGATTAGTCGAAAAAAAAGGCTGTCTCATAAGTATGAAAACAGCCTCTTTTTCGTTAATTTATTCGGATGCCTGAGTGGAATCTGATCCCATATACGGGATTCTCAGAGGGTTGATTTTACTTATGATACAACCCTCAAACAATATTAAATTTTATAGTAGTACTATACGGTTACCGGACTTCCGCCTACAGCAAATGATCCTTCAATAGCATTATTAACTTGCTTTTTAAATTCAAAAGGATTAGCTAAAAAAGCAAATTTTTCAACTACTCCACCAGAAGTGATTTTAATGGTGCCAAAATTAAAAAGCCTGCCTAAAATACCTTGTGAAACTTGCAATCCTTCAGATTTGTTGAGTTGAAGCTCAACAAGTTTCCTGCTGAATACCCCGGTTTTAAGCATTACTTTTTTATTGGTTATGGCAAACTCCGATGATCTGCCGATCATGATGGCTATTAACAAAACGACTACACCCATAAAGATGAAGATTGAGGCTGCGGATGCTGCACTGTAAGATAACAGGCCTAAAATAATTAAAAAGATACCGCGGAAGTAGATAAACCAATGGATTTTTCCCTGGTAAATGATGCGCTCATTTGCACTTAAATTTTTTTCAATAAAGCTCATTGTGATAGTTTTGGTTGTTTTTAAATTTCTCTAAAAATAACTTTTTTTAACACTTATCGAGCAATTTTTCCTTTTTTTATTTTATTTTTTAATTTTATAAATCATCATATATCAATCATTTAGCTTCATTCCACCTATAACTTTCATTCTCTAATCCCATTAAATCTATTACCCGGTTTACAACGGTTAATGCAACCTCTTCAATAGTTTTTGGCTTACTGTAAAATGATGGTATTGCCGGGCATATGATGCCCCCGGCTTCTGTAACCGTTTGCATGTTGCGGATATGGATCAGGTTAAGTGGTGTATCCCTGGCTACTAATATCAATTTGCGGCGCTCTTTAAGTATCACATCGGCAGCGCGGCATATCAGATCATCAGATGTGCCTGCAGCTATTCTTCCTAAAGTTCCCATAGAACAAGGTATAATCACCATGGTATCAAACTTGGCCGATCCAGAGGCAAAAGGCGCCATAAAATCATTTTTAGCATAGAATTTATAAGCGTAGTTGTTATAATCTGTATTATCCAGTTCAAATTCCCATACCTGCTTGGCATTGTCAGACATTATAATGGCCACTTCGGCTATCTGGCTGTTTAATTGCTGCAATTTTTCTAACAATAGCTTTGCATATATGGCTCCGCTGGCGCCTGTAATTGCAACAACAATTTTTTTCTTCATATAATTCCTGACTCAATAAATAGTCCGTACAATTACTCACCCGGTCATTCGCTTCGCCCTCCGCTGGCCTTGGTATAAAGAGGAGATTTAAACAATATTCACCATCTCTGCACCAACCAGGAGCGGGTAGCCAGTGCCTAACGGCGGGTTGAGTAATTCGCCGGTTTGTTAAACCTAACTATAACTATTTAACAAAAAAAGTTTTGTAAAGTTATAAGCACAAAAAAGGGTCGAATACAAGTACCCGACCCTACATCTACCTATGAAAAACATGCCCTTAACGGGCAACACAAATATAATAACACTTTTTAATTATTAAAACAATTAATTTAAATTAATTTAACCTTCTTTTAATTATAGTTTTTTTCTATCAGTGTTTGTATAATACCATCAACCATACCTACGCTGGGCACATACATATGTTTAATTCCGGCCCATTTCATTACAGACAGATAAATATCGCAGGCCGGAATAATCACATCGGCTCTATCCTGGTTCAAGCCCAATACATTTATCCGGTCTTTCAATGAAAATGAATTAAGATAGTTATGCAGTGATTTTAATTTGGTATAGGTTAAAGGAGCGCCATCCTTCTCGTCGGCTAACTTATAAAGCTTGTTAATATTCCCCCCGGTGCCAATACCTGCTATCCCTTTAAACTGGCGGGTATGTTCACGTATAAAATCCCGCATTTCATCCCATGTTTCTTCTTTGTCCTGGTTATCCAATATACGGATGGTACCTAAGTTAAATGATTTGGAAGCTAAAAGTTCTCCTGCCGAGAACAAGGATAACTCTGTGCTGCCACCACCCACATCAATGTAAAGATAATTCTTGTTTTTATCTATGTTATCTTCTGCATGGCTGGCATAAATTATTTTAGCTTCTTTTTGGCCCTGTATTATCTCCAGGTGTATGTTGGCTTCTTCTCTTATCTGTTGAACTACAATATTGCCATTTTTCGCCTCGCGCATGGCAGAGGTGGCATAGGCGTAGTAATCTCCTACTTTATACACATCCATCAGTCCGCGAAAAGCATGCATGGTTTTTACCAGGTCGGCTGCTTTTTTATCAGAAATATGCTGATTTAAAAATGCATCGTCACCAAGGCGCAGCGGCACCCTTATCAGTGTATTTTTTTTAAATGAAACTGATCCATTATTTTCAATAATATCTGCAATAAGTAACCTTACTGCGTTTGAACCTATGTCAATTGCTGCGTATCTCAATGTATATGTTGTTTATTTTTTAGGTAATTGTAAATATCTATTTGTGCCCTGCACGGTACATCCGAATTTGTTTTATGATACTTATTGGTATTATGGCTATTTATTTCGCGTGCTTTAGTATTATCATCAAGTTGAATATTAATAATATCCCTTACTTCTTTTTTCAGGTCCTCATCATATAACGGAAAGCCAACTTCTACGCGGGCATCAATATTTCTCGTCATAAAATCAGCAGAGGTTAGGTAGATCAATTCTTCGCCTCCATTGCAATAAATATGAACACGGGAGTGTTCAAGGTATTTGTCAACTATGCTGATTACCTTAATATGCTCACTATAACCTTTAATACCCGGAACCAGGCAACACATGCCCCTTATTATCAGTTGCACTTTTACACCTGCATTATTTGCATTATATAATTTTACAATTAACTGCTCATCTGCAAGGCTGTTCATCTTCAAAATCATATAAGCAGGTTTACCTGCTTTAGCATTCTTTATTTCGTTATCAATTAATTTAAAAATTGCCTGGCGGGAATCAATTGGAGATACGATTAAATTATTTAATCCTTTAGGCAATTGATTTTTACTTAAGGCTTTAAAAACCTTCACCAGGTCGGCTGTTATTTTTTTATTCGCGGTTAGCAGGGTATGATCTGCATAAATCCTCGCTGTTTTTTCATTAAAATTACCGGTTGATAAACAAGCATAATAAACTGCTTTTTTCTTTTCAACACGTTTAACCAGGCATATTTTTGAATG
>JAQBOY010000117.1 GCA_028287805.1 Mucilaginibacter sp. | reverse complement strand
AGTCCCGGCAAATTTATGCCGATTACCGCTATTATACTGCCCAGTATCTCTCCGGCAATGCCATAGCCTTTATTACCTAACGTTATTCCCCCTAAAAATGAAGTAAATGAAAATGTGGGTCCCGGCAAAGCTTGCTGTAAAGCGAAACCTGATAAAAATTCAGAATTGGTAAGGTAATGCTTTACTTCAACAAACTCGGTATACATTAAGGGGACTAATACCTGGCCGCCTCCAAAAATCAATATGCCGTTACGATAAAAATTTTCAAATAAACGTATGGGTAAGCTAAAGGGTGAAGTACGGTTTATAATAGCCCCTAAAACTGCAAACGCCAATAATATCCCTATAAAATAAGCTACTTTATTAGGGTTGGTGTTTGAAAAAAGGTTTACCCTTAACTCATTTTCCTGCTGATGGGTTTCTAATGCCGAAGAAATAATACCCCCTAATAAAACCAATATCGGGAAGGCATAAGGATTTTGCAATATAAGCGTAACCATCAGCGATCCGATGGCCAGCACGGTACTGATCCTGGTTTTTAAAAACCGCTGTGCAAAAGTATAGGTAGCATAGGCTACTATACCAACAGCTATTGGCTGTACAAAACGCAATATATCAGCTATCCGGCCACGATTAGCAAACATTTTATAACCGATAGCGGCCATGCACATAATGGCTGCTGATGGTAAAATCCATATTAAAAAGGTAATTATCGCCAACCGTAATCCACCCACTTTCCAGGCAATACCTATTAGTGTTTGTGTTGAAGATGGGCCGGGCAACACTTGCGACAGCGCATTTAACTCCATCAACTCCTCCTCGCTGATATATTTACGCTTTTCAACAAACTCACGCAATAAAATTGCCAAATGTGCCTGCGGACCTCCAAATGCACTTAGCGTATATACCAAAGCATCACCCATAAAAACCAGTTCGCGTTTTTTCAACTTAATCAATATTAGTAATCATCATCTTCATCATACCCTGTTGCTTCCCTGTAAACGGCCTGTAATTCTGAAAATGCATGATTATCGCGTTTTTCACGGGTTATCTTCATTCCTTGCTCATAAATTGCTATTGCATCCTGCTTCCTATTCAGCGCTTCATATAATTTACCTAAATGGTAATAAGTACCTGTATAGTCAGGATGATTATTAACAAGGTCCTCATAATATAACAACGCCTTATCTGTTTCATTTAAACGAAGATATTCCGTTGCCAGTGCATATTTTAAAAATTCATCTTCCGGTTCATTTTTTATAAACTCCAATAGCTTATCTAATCTGCTTATCTCCATTTTAAACTCTATGTTTTTTAATTAAATTTGCACAAACCTATTATATATTGAAACTATCATCAGCTAACTTTTTAAAATAAATAACGAACAGCTAATAATAGTTAATTCCTATTTTTAAAATTATGAAAATGAAAATATTGGTATGTATAAGTAATGTTCCTGATACCACCACAAAAATAACCTTTACAGATAATAACACGCAATTTAATACCAACGGTGTACAATTCATATTAAATCCATATGATGAGATAGCACTTTCGCGCGCTATTGAATTAACCGAAGGCGGTAATGGTTCTGTAACCGTAATTAATGTAGGCGAAAGCAATACCGAAGCTACCATCCGAAAAGCATTAGCCATTGGTGCTGATGATGCTATTCGTATCAATGCGCAACCGCATGACGCCTGGTTTGTTGCTTTTCAAATAGCGCAGTACGTTAAAGAAAACCCTTTTGATTTAATATTGACAGGGCGGGAATCAATTGATTATAATGGCTCAAAGGTAGCAGGAATGCTGGGCGAGCTTTTAGATATCCCTTCTGTTTCAATCATTAAAAAATTAGCTGTTGATGGTGAAACTGCAACTGTTGAACGTGAGATTGAGGGCGGTAAGGAAATATTGACTATTCCACTGCCTTTTATAGCAGGAACAGCTGAAGGTGTTGCTGAACCTAAAATACCTAATATGAGGGGAATTATGTCAGCACGCACCAAGCCTTTAAAGGTAATTGAACCCGTTGCTGTAAAAACATTTTCAGAAGTGATTGGTTATGAAACGCCAGCTCCGCGGGGCCAGGTAAAATTAGTACCGGCCGATGATGTCGCAGGGTTAGTTGAATTGCTGCATACAGCAGCAAGGGTTATTTAAAATTTTTTAATTAATTATTAGCTATCAATATGTCAGTTTTAGTATATGCGGAAAACGCCGGCGGGAAATTCAAAAAATCAATTTTTGAAGCTGTATCTTATGCCCGTGCAATTGCCGATCAAAATAGCACCAGCCTTACAGCTGTTTCAATTGGCGATGTAAAAGCTGATGAATTAGCTTTATTGGCAAAATATGGTGCAGATAAAATATTAAATATATCAAACGATAAACTAAAAAACTTTGTTAACCAGGCCTATGCTTCTGTTATTGCAGAAGCTGCTAAAAACCAGGGAGCGGATATCATTGTATTATCCAATTCATTCTCAGGCCGTGGTTTAGCGCCCAGGCTTGGTGTTAAAATGGAAGCCGGCGTAGCTGATGGCGCGGTAGCACTGCCCGAACAAACAAATGGTAAGTTCACTATTAAAAAAACAGCGTTCTCGGGGAAAGCTTTTGCTTTAGTTGAATTAACATCGGCAAATAAAGTAATAGCTTTGTTACCTAACTCTTTTAAAGTAACTGAGGCAAATAAAACTGCACAAATTGAAGATTTTAATGTTGAAACTAAAGCATCTGATTTTAAAGCTATGCTTAAAGAAATAGTTCGGTCAACGGATAAAGTTTCATTGCCGGATGCCGAAATTGTAGTTTCGGGAGGCCGCGGTTTAAAAGGGCCGGAGAATTGGAGGATGATTGAAGAACTTGCCGAAATTTTGGGTGCGGCGACAGCCTGTTCAAAACCGGTATCAGACGCTGGTTGGCGTCCTCATAGTGAACATGTTGGCCAAACCGGTATTACTGTTAGTCCAAATTTGTATATTGCGATAGGAATTTCCGGAGCTATACAACATTTAGCAGGTATTAGTTCTTCAAAAGTTATAGTAGTAATCAACAAGGATGCTGAAGCACCATTTTTTAAAGTTGCAGATTATGGCATAATTGGTGATGCATTTGAAATTGTGCCGAAATTAATATCGGCCATTAAAGAATATAAGGCAAGCGTTTAAAGGTTTGTAGTGATGGGTAATAACATGAAAAAAATCAAGCTGGATATTGTTGGGTTGTCTTATAGTCAAACCCAGTCTGGCGCATACGCCCTTGTTTTGGGTGAAGTTAGCGGTCGTAGAAGACTACCGATCATTATAGGAAGCTTTGAAGCGCAGGCTATTGCTATTGAGATTGAAAAAATGACCCCAAGCAGACCACTTACGCATGATCTGTTTAAAAGCTTTGCGCAGGCATACCATATCAGCATACAGGAAATTATTATTTATAATTTAATTGATGGCATATTTTATTCAAAGCTCATCTGTTCTGACGGAAAAAAGATCATTGAAATAGATGCCCGTACCTCTGATGCTATTGCCCTGGCAGTTAGATTTGAGTGCCCTATTTATACTTACGAATTTATACTCTCAAGTGCTGGAATTGTAATTGAAGGCAATGACTTTGTATATCTTGAAAATATTAATGAACCTGCAGAAGAAGCAACACCGGCTGGAAACAGTGGTTTTTCTTCATTAAGCACAGACGAATTAAAAACGAAGCTTCAGGAAGCTCTGCATGATGAAGCTTATGAAAAAGCAGCTAAAATACGCGATGAACTAAACCGCCGTAAAGCTTCTTAATTATTGCTAACATGACGCAAATACAATAAGGGAATACAAAAATCAAACGTCAGTATTTTTATGATGCAATAAATCTTTTTACAGCGATTTATGCAATAAGGATTGAAAAAAACTCCTCCCCAATATTTCCGGCTTAACTAATCAATTTTATATTTTCAGCAATTTTTGCTTAAACAAAATTTATTAAGCAATAAAGTTTATTCAATTACATACTAAATTCTAATATTTATAGTCTTTGATTTTACATTAATTTCATTACTTTCCATTTTTTAATTAACGTTACCATAATTAATTTTTAACGGGGATACTGTATGAATATTAAGCTTCGCTTAATTCTGATGAATTTTATGCAATTTTTTATATGGGGATCCTGGCTTATCACAATAGGGGCTTATTGGTTTCAAAATAAACATTGGTCGGGCGCACAGTTTGGCGCCATTTTCTCCACTATGGGAATCTCAGCGATCTTTATGCCAGCCATTACCGGAATCATTTCAGACAGATTCATAAATGCTGAAAAATTATATGGTATTATGCATATTTTAGGAGCATTAGTATTATTCACCTTACCCCTTGTAAAAGACCCTTCCACATTTTTCTGGGTAATGTTATTAAATATGCTGTTCTATATGCCAACCTTATCATTATCAATAACGGTTGCTTATTCGGCATTAAAAAGCAGTAATATAGATGTGGTAAAAGAATATCCTCCAATACGAATATGGGGAACCATTGGTTTTATCGCCGCGCTTTGGACAGTAAGCCTTACCCATAATGAAATTTCACCAAATCAATTTTATATTGCCTCTGCAGTGGCCATGGCATTAGGCATTTATTCATTCAGCCTTCCAAAATGCCCTCCTCTTTCAAACAAAAATGTCAATAAATCAATTAAAAACTCACTGGGGTTAAATGCTTTTGCGTTATTTAAGACCCCTAAGTTTGCTATTTTCTTCGCATTCTCGATGCTTTTAGGAGCATCGTTACAGCTTACTAATGCCTACGGTGATACCTATATCCATGATTTTAAAAATGTAGCTGAATATAAAGAATTGATAGCGGTAAAATATCCTGCCATCATTATGTCTATCTCCCAGATATCTGAAACACTCTTTATTTTAGCAATTCCATTCTTCCTGCGTAAATTCGGAATTAAGTATGTTATGCTATTTAGTATGTTAGCCTGGGTATTACGATTTGGCCTTTTTGCTTTTGGCAACCCTGCCGGGGGGTTATGGATGATAATTTCATCCTGTATTGTATATGGTATGGCGTTTGATTTTTTTAATATTTCAGGCTCCTTATTTATTGAAACACAAACAACCCCTGAGATTAGGGGCAGTGCACAGGGGTTATTTATGATGATGGTAAATGGTTTTGGAGCTTTGTTTGGGAGTTTTGCAAGCGGTATAATTATTGATAGTTTTTTTACAATGGCTGACCAAAGTAAAAACTGGCATGGCATATGGCTTAGTTTTGCAGGATATGCATTAGTGATAGCTATTATATTCCCATTTGTATTTAGGTATAAACACACTGAAACTTATAAGCAGGCTATACAGCCCACCTAAAAAAATGACAATATTATTCACTTATAGCTTATTTTGCACTATAGCTATTGCGAATACAGCTTGAATAATAGCTTGTACTAAAACAACCGATAGCCCAAACTTAAATTAAACAAATTGATCTTTGTGCTGCCTGAACCATATGTTTGACTGGAAAGCCCGGCCTCATATCTTAAATCTACAGATAAATTACGTATATCTAACCCTGCGCCAAACTGCCACGCATAATTTTGATTTTTATAATTTAACCTGGTAATATTGCTTGCTGCACCGCTGATACTCTGATCTTTATTTATAGCGAATGATACCAGCGGACCTGTATAAAACCTGCCGCCTAAACCAAAGGCGCCTATTTTTCCACCAAATAATAACGGAACGTCAATGCTGGTAAACTTGGCTTTTATTGTTGTCCCATTATCGGTAATGTCTACATTTTTACCGGTAACATATGCTTCAGGTTGAAAATTAAATCCTAACCCTCCAAACCTGGCCCATACACCTCCCAAATATCCTGCCCGGTTGCTGGTGTTAAAAGTTCCGCTTTTTGAAAGGCTGGCAAGGTTTATACCACCTTTTACCCCAAACTGAAAGCTGGGTAAAATTTGTGCTGAAGCAATGTATCCTATTGCTAAACACCATATTGTAAGTATTGCTTTTTTCATATTACCTTTTAGGAGTTAAACACCAGAGAGAGTGCTTTGTTTTTAACTTCATTACCAGTATGTATAATGTATATAATTTCTCATTTCTTCACATTGGCTGTTTCAAAGACAATAAGATCAATACTGTTTTTCTAAGTTTGTATAATACCCGGGTTGAATGCTTTTACAATAGGTGAATGATTGGCAGCTTCAATACCCACGGATATAACTTTACGCGTTTCTAACGGATCAATTATACCATCAACCCATAGCCGGGCGGCGGCATAATAGGGCGTAGTTTGTTCATCGTATCTGTCTGTTATCTGTTTTAATAATTCAGCTTCCTTTTGTTCGTTTACCTCTTCGCCTTTTGCCTTCATACCGGCTGCTTGTATCTGTAGCAAAGTTTTGGCTGCCTGTGAGCCGCCCATTACCGCTATTTTAGCCGATGGCCAGGCATATATTAAGCGTGGATCATAGGCTTTGCCACACATGGCATAATTACCAGCACCGTAAGAATTACCGATAACTATAGTAAATTTAGGCACTACCGAATTAGCTACCGCATTAACCATTTTTGCACCATCCTTAATAATACCGCCTTTCTCTGCCTTGCTGCCAATCATAAAGCCGGTAACATCCTGCAAAAAAACCAGCGGGATCTTCTTTTGGTTACAGTTCATAATAAACCGGGTAGCTTTATCAGCCGAGTCAGAATAGATCACGCCGCCAAACTGCATTTCTCCCTTGCCCGATTTGATCACCCTGCGCTGATTAGCCACTACACCCACCGCCCAGCCATCAATTCTGCCTAAACCGCAAATAATTGATTTTCCATAAAGGGCCTTGTACTCGTCAAATTCAGAATTATCCAGTAAACGCAAAATAACCTCGTTCATATCATAAGCCTTTTCCCGGTTATCAGGTAATAAACCATATATATCATTTTCATCCAGCTTGGGAGCGAGCGGTTTTATACGGTCAAATCCCGCTTTGGTAAAATCACCAACCTTGCTCATGCTATTTCGGATAGCATCCAGACAAGCCTTATCATTTGGAAATTTATAATCTGTAACACCTGATATTTCTGAATGCGTGGTTGCTCCGCCCAGGGTTTCATTATCAACCTCTTCGCCAATGGCTGATTTTACCAGATAGGAACCTGCAAGAAATACCGAGCCTGTGCCTTCTACAATCATAGCCTCATCACTCATTATAGGCAGATAGGCACCACCTGCAACACATGAACCCATAATAGCCGCTATTTGTATGATTCCCTGGCTGCTCATGATCGCGTTATTTCGGAATATCCGCCCGAAGTGCTCTTTGTCCGGAAATATTTCATCCTGCAAAGGCAGGTAAACCCCGGCCGAATCAACCAAATAAATAATGGGAAGCCGGTTTTCCATGGCTATTTCCTGCGCGCGAAGATTTTTTTTGGCCGTTATCGGGAACCATGCGCCGGCTTTAACTGTAGCATCATTGGCTACTATCATGCACTGGCGTCCTGAAATATAACCGATGCCTGTTATTACCCCTCCTGATGGACAGCCCCCGTGCTCGGCATACATGCCTTCTGCAACAAAAGCACCAATTTCCAGCCACGGTTTATCTTTATCAATAAGGTAGGTAATACGCTCACGGGCCAGCATTTTACCTTTTTCCTTTTGTTTGGCAGCAGCCTTTTCACCGCCACCCTTATATATCTTTTTTAGCCTGGTATTTAATTCATAAACCAATTGCTTATTAATATCCTCGTTTTTATTGAATTCAATATCCATAACTGGTTTTGATAGAGTTGGTTAAATTAGGAAAATTACAAAATGTCTTTTTAATTTATTTAGGTCTTCTTTTAACTGGCGAGATTGATTTGGTTATAGTTTGTCCCTTAAGCATCTGTTTGCCATCTTTTAACCTGGTTATTGAATTGGCATAGGCTTCCTGCAATAACCCTTTTATATAATCTTCGGGAAAATCATTGATATTGGTTACCCGTATAAAGCGGTATAAATTGCCGTTACCCAATAGAATTTTATCCGGGTCGGCTATTTCAACTCCCCTGTTAAAGCCAAAATTAACATGGTTGCTGCAAGCGGCAATACTGCAAAATACATCCCCTGCTTTATCAGTTGGTGCAAAGCCAAATGCAACTGCATTATAATTATCATAGATCAGTTCATTACTATCAGGGTATAAGTCCCATATAAAATTTCTTAACCATAAAGCAGTTTCCTGAACATGGTCAGGATAAGGGGTTAAAAATTTAACAAGGTCGGTAATGGTTTCTTTTCCCATAATGAGTATGATCAAATCTACCTATTATCCTTATAAAATTAGCTGAGAGAAAAATTTTGTAATTTTTTTATTACAATTTACTTGTATAAACTAAGCAGTCTTTGTAAATTGCATTTATTAAACCCCTATAATATGATTATATTAATTGTAGCGTACCTGTGCAGAAGATTCAACGTAATTACACGTATAAATAATTTAGTACTCATCAAAAAAGTTCCCACTTTTTCAATAGTTTAACAATAGTAAATTTATAATTAAGTCAAATTCCTGTCTTTAAACCAAACTTCATCTGGTTTTATGATGCAATTTTCCATGAGGGTAACCAATTCAATAGGATCGCCTGATGTTAAAACTAATTGCCGGTTAGCAGGCTTTAAAAAACGTTGCTCTACCATTACATCCATTTGTTTAAGCAAAGAATCATAAAAACCATTTACGTTTAATACCCCAATAGGGTGATTATGCAGGCCAAGCTGCAGCCAGGTTAATACCTCAAAAAATTCCTCGAGCGTGCCGAAGCCTCCGGGCAACATAATTACGCCATCACATAAGTCATTCATTAACTGTTTGCGCTGGTGCATACTATCTACTATATGCAATTGGGTTAAACCGGAGTGACCAACCTCTTTATCCAGTAAAAATTGGGGTATTACGCCTATGGCTTTCCCGTCATTATCTAATATCGCATCAGCTAAAAGGCCCATCACCCCTACTTTACCGCCACCAAATACCAACGTAATATTACGGCTCACCATTACTTCGGCCAGTTGCTCAACAGCCTGTTTCAATATAGGGTCGCCGTTAAAATTAGCGCCACAGAATACACAGATGGCTTTCATTGAGAGGGATTAGAGGTTAGTTGATAAGAGATTAGTTATAACACTATAAATGTTAAAAAAGGTTAATCTCAATTATGGGCAAAAATACTTTTTTAATTTAGATACCATGTTTAGCAGGAATAAAATATTGATTATTGTAATTAGCCTTATTATTACATTTTCTGCTAAAGGCCAAAGTTCACAAATACAACAAGGTGTACTTATTAAATTGGGTACAAATGACAGGCTATTTAATGCTAAAATAGTTAATAAGCATAATTTATACAAAGCCAGATCAAATGGATTGGGTTTATTTAGTATTGTTGCCCAACAGGGAGATACTTTAGAAATTAGTGCAGACAATTATAATACCGATACGTGTATTATAAAGAATTTAGTATTCAAAAAGATATACTTAACATCTTCTTCCCTTGAACTAAAGGAAGTTGTAATATATGGTAGTTCATTAAAACAGAATTTGCAGGAAGCACAAAATGGTTACAGACGAAAAAGTGTATTCTATACAGGTACACCTCACTACTACTATTTGGTTTTAAAACCAATGACTTTCATTTATGAGAACTTTAAAAGTGAGGTAAAGGAAGCCAGAAGATTTAAAAAATTTGCCAAACGTGAATTAGAAAATGATAAAATATATCAACGTTTTAATAATTATACTATTAAAAAAGTAATACCAATTAAAGATAAAGAGTTAGATGATTTTAAATCAGTGTATACTCCTACTATTGAGCAAATTAACTTGTGGAATGATTATGATATGGCTG
Organism: Mucilaginibacter sp.; assembly: GCA_028287805.1. Taxonomy (GTDB): domain Bacteria; phylum Bacteroidota; class Bacteroidia; order Sphingobacteriales; family Sphingobacteriaceae; genus Mucilaginibacter. The sequence goes on along the minus strand of JAQBOY010000117.1, from coordinate 438 downwards.
TTTATCTCAAAAAATCATATAAAGAATTTCTTAAAAAAAACAGCCATTGAGTCGTAGCATATAGTTAGTAACCCCAAAAAAGGCAATTACCTCGTATAATTTGGCGCTTCCTTAGTTATTGTAATATCATGCGGATGTGACTCACGTATACCGGAAGACGTTATCCGTACAAATTTGGCTTTTTGCAAAGCTTCTATATCCTTTGCACCGCAATATCCCATACTGGCACGTAAACCGCCCACAAACTGGTATACTACTTCGGATAATGTACCTTTGTAAGGCACACGGCCTACAATACCTTCAGGTACCAGTTTTTTAATATCGTCCTCTACATCCTGGAAATAACGATCCTTTGACCCCTGCTCCATAGCTTCAATAGAACCCATTCCACGGTATGATTTAAACCTGCGGCCTTCATAAATAATACTTTCGCCCGGC
>JAQBOY010000096.1 GCA_028287805.1 Mucilaginibacter sp. | reverse complement strand
AGGGTTTAGTTAAACCAGATGCCGAACCTACTAAAGAAGGCGGATTGGGAGCTATTGAACAATGGAACGGCAACATGGGGCCGGGTATAATAAATGCACGCTTTTGCATGAACAGGGCTATTGAGTTGGCCAGTGAAAACGGGATAGGATGTGTAGCCATAAAAAACACTAACCACTGGATGCGCGGAGGAACTTATGGGTGGCAGGCTACCGAAGCAGGTTATATAAGCATTAGTTTCACCAATACCATTGCCAACTTGCCTCCCTGGGGAGGTTTGGATCCCCGTTTAGGTAATAACCCATTAGTTATTGCTATACCACGAAAAGCAGGACATGTTGTATTAGATATGGCCATTTCACAATATTCTTTTGGCAAATTACAATTATACAGCTCACAAAATGAAGAATTGCCTTTACCAGGCGGTTATGACGAACAGGGAAAGCTAACTACAGATGCCCATGCAATTATTGAATCAAAAAGATTACTACCAGTAGGCTTTTGGAAAGGATCGGGATTAGCTATGGTGCTTGATTTAATGGCAACCGTACTAAGCGGTGGTAATTCTACAGCTAAAATTACAGCCCGTGAAACAGAGTCGGGAGTTTCGCAGGTATTTATTTGTATTAAACCTCATAGCGATGAGCAAACAGCCCAATTAATTGAGGAGATAATTAGTTACACAAAAACCAGCCGGCCCGAAAGTGCAAGCCAATCTATTTCTTATCCCGGAGAAAACACTTTAAAAACCAGAAAAAAGAATTTAAAGGAAGGTGTTTGGGTGGATGACCAAATATGGGAAAAGGTAAGGGCTTTTTAATTATTATTAGTTATTTACCGCAGTACCTTATTTGGTGCCTGCTGTGTTAGCAACCCGCTTTTTATCTTGTAAAGCCTCAATTATTTTTAAGCTATCAATAGAAATTGGAGGGGCTGTTTTAATCTGCTGCAGAGCAGTGCTGGTTTTTTTCCATCCTGATGGGTCTTTTTTAGCAATAGCTGCAGTATCAGCGTGACTGTAAAAGGAAAGTATGTTTTGTTTTAGTGGCCTGGTAAGACAACTGAACTTATTGTCCTGTAATTTTAATACCAGTTCATTATAAGTGTCGTCAGTTATTTTATAATCCCCAATAACAATTTTCTTACCGGTATCAAAATTAACATTAGGTAAGCTTATGGTTCCATAATTTAACTGTGCTAAAGCGTTAGTATAATGAGTCATTACGGTATCAAAGCTTTTTATAAATTGTTTTTCACCATCAGGTCCAATTTCTTTAAAGCGCAATGATTTAAAAGGTCCGATCTTAGGTAATACTGTAATGACAAAAGCTATTACACGTTCTTTAAACTTTGGTTTATCCACGTCATGGCCAAACTCTTCATAATATTTTTTACGCCGCATTTTGTAGTTAAACTTACGGCTGGTTATACCGGGCTGCATTTTTTGAATCTCGATTTTTTTTAGTACCCAGGCACTACGGGTTACTATAGGCATTAAACTATTAACTGCCCACCTGAAGTTGTTTACAGAGTGATCAACATTGCTAAATATCTCGTTAAGATCCTGTCCATAAGTTTTATAAAAAGCTCTTTCCAGCACCCGAACAGCGACATTAAAACCAATAAAATCATGAAAAGATTGTGATTCATAATTACCCCTGGCCAATTGCAGTACATCAAAAGCTATCTCTACCCTACTATGTGCGGTTGGATTTTCCTCATAAGTAACTACATTGCCGTATTTTTTCCTGATTTTTGGATATACCATAGACTCAACTAAATTAGTGCCGAATGAATGCCCATAGCTATCAGCCATATAATGACAGAGCGCCCCTAAAGCATAGGCATATTCATTCATATTTTGTGCTTCTGATAACAGATTTTCAACCAAATCACCACTGCGCACGTAATGTATCAGGTTGGTAAAGTAAGTGCTGCCAAATGGTGAGTAACCTATATCGGTCATTAAGCTGCCGCCATAGGCGTATGAATGGGCCAGTTTCAAATCTGCCTCAGTAGCTTTCGGAAACTTCTTTTTTAATAAGGGTTGAATGGATTTTTTCCAACTGGCGTCAATTATAGCCTCATGAGTTAAAATGGAATAGGCGTTAGCTGATACAGGAACACATGATGCTAATATTAAAAGCATCCACAAATATTTTTTTATCGGTATCTTCATCTACAATTCAGGATAAGGTTCAAATGAAAGGAATGAAAACGCAAATTGTTTTAATTGCAAGATTTACAAAGTTTTTAACGCCTTGTAAATCTTATAATTAGTTCAAAGTTCCCTTACTGATGAAGATAAGAGGCTTGTTACCAAACTTTCACCCGCTCATTTTCCGGGATATACATTTTATCACCTGGTTTAATATCAAATGCCTGATAAAATGCCGGAGTGTTGGCTACCGGGCCATTCACCCTATACATTGCCGGTGAATGCGGGTCGGTATTAATTAACATGCGCGCATATTCATCTGTTCTTTTTGAGCGCCATACTTGCGCACATGACAAAAAGAAGCGCTGATCTGGCGTAAACCCATCTATTTTGGTGTTACCCTTTCCCTGCGGTGTATTTTTAAATGCCTGGTAAGCAATAGCCAGCCCCCCTATATCGGCTAAATTCTCGCCCTGGGTAAGGCTGCCATTAACGTGAACGCCATTTAAAACAGTAAATTTATTATACTGATCTATCATCACCTTTACTTTACTTTTAAACCTTGATGCATCAGCAGGTGTCCACCAATCCTTCAGGTTGCCGTCTTTATCATACTGGCGACCCTGATCATCAAAGCCATGCGTCATTTCATGACCGATCACTAAACCAATGGCTCCATAATTAATGGCATCATCAGCATGCTCATCAAAGAAGGGAAACTGCAATATACCTGCCGGGAATACGATCTCATTAAAAGTAGGATTATAATAAGCGTTTACAGTTGGCGGCGTCATACCCCATTCGGTTTTATCAACCGGCTTGCCTACTTTTTTAATCATTTCCTTATAATCGTGCCGAGCAATAGATACGAGGTTATTATAAAAGGCATCTTTACTAATGGTTACATCGTCATATTTTTTCCATTTATCAGGATAGCCTATCTTTTTAGTAAAGGTATTTAGTTTTTCAATTGCTCTTTTTTTGGTATCCGGGCCCATCCAGTCCAGTTTTTCAATCCGGTCTTTATACACATTCTGTAAGTTATTTACCAAATCAAGCATACGTTTTTTTGCCTCGGGCGTAAAATATTTTTCTACATACACCTGGCCCAGCAATTCACCTAATCCACTGTCAACCCGTTGGGAAATTAGCTTCCATCGTTCTTTTTGCTGTTTTTGACCATTCAGTACTTTGCCATAAAAATCAAAATGTGCAATGCGGAACTTTTTACTTAATGATGTTGCTGCCCCATCCAAAGCGCCAAAGGTTGCTTTGTCTTTCCAAACCGCAATAGGCTCGGTTTTCAACAGGTTATTCAATGCTTTATAATATCCAGGCTGACCAACTAAAATGGTATCAACTTTTAAATCCATGCGTTTAAACACATCCTTCAGGTCAATATCCGGTAATTGTTTTTGAAGATCGGTTACGGTAAATTTGTTATAGTTTTTTACAGGGTCACGCAGTTCGGTAGGCGTTAAGTGTGATTTTGCAATCTCAGTTTCCAGCTTTAAAATACCATCTGCTTTTGCCGCGGCTGTTTTAGCGTCAACGCCGGTTAGGGTAAATAGTTTAGCAATATATTTTACATATTCATCGCGTATCTTTTTTGAAGCGGAATCGGTTTTTAAATAATAACCTTTTTCGGGCAGGGTTAAGCTTGACTGGTCAAAGTGTGCGGCATTTTTGCTGGCTATCCTATCATCCGGTGAAACATAAAATCCAAATAAGAAGCCATCGCCATCTTTGTAACCATCAGCAGCTAACTTCACCAGTTCCTGATAATCTTTTACGGCATTAATTTTTGCGAGCAATGGTTTTACCGGTTCAAAATCCAGCTTTTCAATAGTTACCGTATCCATACCGCTTTTATATAGATCGGCCACCTTTTGCTCCTTGCTTCCGGCAGCATTATCTTTAGCAGATACGTCTTCTAAAATATCATGTAATTTCTTTTGGTTATCATTATAAAGGATATTGAAAGATCCCCAGCCATTTTCAGTTCCTGGTATTTTGGTATCCTTTATCCATTTGCCGTTAGCATATAAAAAGAAATCTTTTCCGGGGTTAAGTGCCGTATCCATGCCGGTTTTATCAAAAAATACAGTACGAAGAGGAACAGCAGTTGATGCATCTTTTGATTTGCTGGTACAGGCAGTTACTGCAATTGCAGACGCCGCAAGCCATGCCCAATTGGTTAATTTCATATATCGTTTTGATTTAGATTTAAGTAAATATAACGATTACCATGAAATACTTAAGCCATACCCTATTATTTATGGTATGGCTTAAGTATTTTGGAATTTTAAATCAGCTATACGAAGTTTTTTAAACTTCGTATAGCTGTAATCGGGTTATGCTAATTTTAACGGAATAACCTGCGCATGCTTTTGTGCTTTTAATGCCAGTTCTGTAGCCAAAAAGCAATGTTCCTGTGTCATAGCTGTTCCGGTACGGTTAAGTACGTCATTAACAAACATTTCACCAAATGGCAGCGGCTCTTTGCTAGCGTCAAAAACCTGTACGCCTTTATTATTAGCCATATAAACATGGTTACCCCCTTTATCAGGCAAACCAACATCAATATTTTTTCTAACCTCAATGTATCCTTCAGTTCCGAGTATAGTTAAACGGCCATCGCCCCATGAGCCTAATCCGTTAGGTGTAAACCAATCATTACGTACATAGCCCATTCCTTTGTTGCCACGTACCACAACATCGCCAAAATCTTCAAATAAAGGATGTTCCGGATGGTTTACATTCCCTACTTGTGAAGATACCACCTCGGCCTCGGTACTGCCTGTAAAGAAGAGAAACTGGTCAAACTGGTGCGAACCGATATCGCAAATAATACCGCCAAAGCGTTTTTTATCCCAAAACCAATCCGGGCGGGTTTTTGGATTAATTTGATGCGGACCAAGACCAATAGTTTGAATAACCTTGCCAATCTCTCCGGCTTTAACCAGATCGCCGGCCTTAACGGTTCCGCGGTTTTCAAAACGTTCGCTGTACATAATATCATAAATACGATTTGTTTCTTTTTGAACCTTTCGTACCTCGGCCAATTGTTCCAGCGTAATAATGCCTGGCTTATCTACTAAATAATCTTTGCCATGACGCATTACTTTGATACCCAGCGGTGCACGTTCATCCGGAATAATGGAGCTTAAAATAACTTTAATGGAAGGATCTTCCAATACTTCATTTTCACTGCCGGCAAGTTTAGCCTGCGGATATTTTTTAGCAAATGCTGCGGCAAGATCAGGTTCTTTGGAATAAAATAAAACAAACTGCCCCCCACCCCTGATAACTGCATCAACCATAGAATTAATATGGGTATGGTTAATACCTATAACGCCAAACTTAAGCCGGGGCTCTGCTGAACCTGTTATCAGATTTGTCTCCGGTCCTCTAAAAATTGTTTTTTGAGGTAAATGTTCGTAGGCGGCAAGCGTTTCTTTAGGTAAGCCACTTAAGAGTACCAGACCTGCTGCTGTAGCGGCCGTATCTTTAATAAACTTGCGCCGGTTAAATTGCGATCCTTTCATTGTCTTCTGTATTTATTTGATTTTATAGTTGGTTATCAAAAGTAAATATAAAGATTGAAGAAATATTTTGTATTTGCAATCGATTGCAAAATATTCATTATTTGCAATTCAACATCACTCCACCATCATTCCCTCAAACTTTTCCCAAAAGCCATCATGTGGTACCGGGGCTATAATTAAAACGGGTTCTTTTTTAATAGGATGGATAAACTGCAGTTTGCGGGCATGAAGGCAAATGCTTTTACGCAAGCTGCCCCGGGGATAACCATATTTATTATCGCCTACAATGGGGCTGCCCAAGGTTGAAAGCTGTACTCTTATTTGGTGCGGACGCCCGGTTATAGGGTCAACCTCAATTAAATAATAACCATTAAGTTCGCCAACCAACCTATAATTTAACTCAGAGCGTAAACTGCCGTTTACTTCATGGTCATATGGTTTGGTCACATTTTTCTGCGGATTTTTAAGTAGCCAGTGCACTAAATTACCGGCCTCAGGATAAGGTTTTTTGCGTACAACGGCATAATAAGTTTTATGCATTTCCCGCCCTTTAAAAAGCTGGTTTATCCTTTCTAAAGCCTTGCTGGTTTTGGCAAATAAAATAACCCCGCTCACGGGCCGGTCTAACCTGTGCACTACACCCAAAAAAGCGCCGTTGGGCTTATTGTATTTTTTAGCGATATACTTTTTTACTTTTTCATCCAGCGGCTCATCCCCGGTATCGTCAACCTGAACAATATCCCCTGCACGTTTATTTACAGCTATGAGATGATTATCCTCATAAAGAATATCTTTATCGGTAACATCGTAGGGTGTATACTTAAATTCTATTTTATTCATAGGTCAAGGTTGATCGGCTCATTGTAATTGATGGTTATGAACGATTTATTACACGCTACTTAATATTGCTCCTTCTCATCCGGAAAGCTTTTCGCTTTTACATCACCAATGTAATTTTTTATAGCATCATTCATTATATCATACAAACCGGCATACTGGCGTAAAAAGCGTGGCTTAAACCCTTTATTAATACCCAGCATATCATGTATCACCAACACCTGTCCATCGCAATGCTGCCCGGCGCCAATTCCAATGGTTGGTATCTGTAAACTCGCTGAAACTTCCTGAGCCAGCCTTGCCGGTATTTTTTCAAGCACTACAGCAAAACAACCCAATTCCTGTAGCTTTAAAGCATCTTCCATTAATTTTTGTGCTTCAGTCTCCTGCTTTGCCCTTACCGTATAAGTACCAAATTTATAAATGGATTGTGGCGTTAAACCCAAATGCCCCATTACCGGTATCCCTGCAGTGAGTATGCGGCTTATTGATTCAGCAATTTCAATACCCCCCTCCAGCTTTACACCATGCGCACCTGCTTCCTTCATGATGCGGATAGACGAATTCAATGCTTCTTTTGAATTACCCTGATAGGCCCCAAAAGGCAGATCAACAATCACTAATGCCCGTTTTGCAGCTCTTACAACTGATGAAGCATGATAGATCATCTGATCAAGGGTAATAGGAAGGGTAGTTTCATGGCCGGCCATTACGTTTGATGCAGAATCACCTACCAGTATAATATCCATACCGGCGTTATCAACTATAGTAGCCATGGAATAATCATACGCAGTAAGCATGGCGATTTTTTCGCCGTGGTTCTTCATCTCCTGTAAAATATGGGTGGTAATTCTCTTTACTTCTTTATGTACAGACATGGCAATTAGTTTTCTATGGTCAAAGTTAGGATTATTTTATTTCGGATTTCGAAT
>JAQBOY010000073.1 GCA_028287805.1 Mucilaginibacter sp. | reverse complement strand
CCAGCGCTGGTGGTAATTTAATTATCGCCGGTTGTTTTGCCGTTTCTTTTTTTATCGGTTGTTGCAGGGGTTGATTTTGCAGTAGTACTGGTTTTTTTAACCGTTTTTTTAGGCTTCGGCACATCGTGCTCAATTACCAGGGTTGGTTTACCGTGTTCTTCAACTAATGGCAAATTTTTCTGTTCAACTGGCGCAAAGTCTTCTGCAATAATTTCCTCTTTGGTATTTGTGTTGGTTACCAATTCGGCTAATACGGTACGACCGCCTTTTACCACTTCATTCAGGCTTACATTGATCTTTGTACCCAACGGTAAAAACAGATCAACCCTTGATCCAAATTTGATAAAGCCAAATTGCTGGCCCTGCTCCACAACATCACCTTCTTTTACATACCAAACAATACGGCGGGCCAAAGCGCCTGCAATTTGCCGGAACAAAATCTGTACACCAGCGCTATTTTCAGTAACAACGGTAGTGCGTTCATTTTCTGTAGAGGACTTAGGGTGCCAGGCTACCAAATATTTACCGGGATGATATTTAAAGTATTTAACCACACCGCTTATAGGGTTACGATTAACATGCACATTTACAGGCGACATGAAAACCGAGATTTGAATGCGCTTGTCTTTTAAAAACTCTGTTTCTTCAGTTTCTTCAATTACAACAACTTTGCCGTCTGCCGGGCAAAGCACCTGTGTTTCATCTGAACTAATAGTTAAACCAGGGCTGCGGAAAAACTGTAAGATGATTACAAACAGCAAGACTGAAAATATATATACGATCCATTTAATAACAAATGCGTCAGGAAAGTAAAATTGAATAAAGGCATTCAGCACAAATATAAACAGTATGCACAGGGCAATGGAGGTATATCCTTCTTTATGAATGGTCATCGTTTTATTTATTGTTTTATGCAAAATTAAGCATTTGTAATGAAGTATAGATAAGCATATACAATTGGCGCGGCCATTAACAAGCCGTCAAAGCGGTCAAGCAATCCGCCATGGCCGGGCAATATCCCACCCGAATCCTTTACATTGATGCTGCGTTTGAACATGGATTCTATCAGATCGCCCGTTGTGCCAAAGCAACTGATCAGCAAACCTGTAATAACCCATTGCTGCCAGTTAAGCTCGGTATAGTAATGGTTAATAATAAGGGCCGCCCCGGCAGTTATTATTATACCGCCAATCAAACCTTCCCATGTTTTTTTGGGCGAATGCCTTTCAAAAAGCTTAGTGCGCCCCAGTTTGCTGCCTACTAAGTACGCCCCGGTATCATTAGCCCAAAGCATCAGCAAAAATGCCAGGGGGAAATGAAAATTAAAGCTGCCGGTAATATAAGCCAAGGCATGGAAAAAAGTAAAGGGCACTATGGTAAAAATGAGGCCGAGGTAGGTATAAGCAATATTGGTAAACGGCGCAGCTGTTTTTTTAAACAACTCCTGTATAAAAATGGCGCTTAGCGTTACCGGTAACAGGAACAGCAGATGGTGGTGAATGGGGTCATTATTGTGCGTTAGTAAGGCGAAAACCGCATATATAAATAAGCCATTCAAAAGGCCGCTTTGTAAATTGGGTTGTATATCGCTTTGTTTAATCAGGCCATAAAACTCCCATAAGCAAAACAGGCTAAGCAGTAAATAAAATGCTCCGAATACATAAGGGCCCAATAAGTTGGAGCCTAACATAACAATAACAAAAAAGAACCCGGTAATGGCACGTACCTTCATATTTTATAGTTGGTTCAGGATCATGATTTCAATAGCATGACTGAAATTTTCCTGGTGAATATATACTTCAATATCGCCAAACGCACGATGTGATGAAGCCTGTTTGTTAATTAAAACCGTATCGATCTGGTGTTCTATAAGTACCTGCTTTATAATTTCCGACCGGTAGTAATCAGGAGATGTAAAAATTTTGACCCAGTTTTTTTCCATTAATATTCCTGTAGCTGTTGTTTGTTTAAGGTTACAGTGCGGTATACATATAGCAAAAATATAACAATTACTACGCTAAACAGATACCCCATATAATTAAATACATGTTGGTTATCCGGGTTGAACCCTATTTTTTTATGCTGAAAAAGATAAGTAGCCACAACGGCTGTTCCGTTGTTAATAAAATGCGCCCATACGGCTGTCCAGATACTGCCGCTCCAAACCACAAAATAGCCAAAAAGTACGCCCAGCACCATCCTTGGTAAAAAGCCAAAAAATTCCATATGAAAAGCGCTGAATAAAATAGCTGTTATCCAAATAGCCGCATGATGGTTTTTTGTCCAACGGGCAAATATAGTTTGTATAACTCCGCGGAACATAAACTCTTCGGCAATAGCAGTTAATAAGCCAATCAGCAACAGGTTAAACAGCATATCCCAAATGGTTTTCATTTGCAGCATGGCTGTTGTAAGTTGCTGCGCCTTATCCTCGCTATCCCGCATCCATTTTAAAAAGGAAGGCAGTACCATTTTTTGATTTAAATTGGATAAAAGCTCTATCAGCGGAGACGAAATGAACATGATGGCAAAAACCAGCAGCATCAATACCCAGTTAAACTTAATTCCGGGTTTAATATAATTTGCCGGCTCTTTAATAATAACCACAGCAAAAAAAACAGATGCGGCTAAAATAGGAGTGGTTGTGCCTGCTATCTGTAATATCCATAACCCGGTAACAGCGTGTGGCGCTTTAAGGTTTAGCTGCATAATAGCCATTACAGTATTTAAGCCATATAAACCTGTTACTATAGCCGCCCCAATTACATTTCCAATAGCCAATATGATCAAAAATATGCCCACGAAGGTTAAAAGCTGTAAGCCGGGGTGCATTTGATTATAGTTGCTTTGTAACTCTTTATATGGTGTATTTATCATCCGGGGTAAAATTCGTATTTTTGCTGGGCTTAAAGATAAGGCATGTCTGTACAAATAGGAAATATTGATTTAGGAGAATTCCCGCTTTTGTTAGCACCGATGGAGGATGTGAGCGATCCGCCGTTCCGTTATGTGTGCAAGCAAAATGGTGCGGATATGATGTACACTGAGTTTATCTCATCAGAAGGATTGATCCGCGACGCTGCCAAAAGCCTGAAAAAGCTGGATATATTTGAGTATGAGCGCCCTATTGGCATCCAGATATTTGGAAGCGATATTGAGCACATGCGCGAAGCATCTGAAATTTCGTCAAAAGCTAACCCCGACCTTATTGATATTAATTATGGCTGCCCCGTAAAAAATGTAGCATGCCGGGGTGCCGGAGCCAGTTTATTGCAGGATATTGACAAAATGGTGGCCATGACTAAAGCCGTGGTTGAAGCAACTCACCTGCCTGTTACGGTAAAAACCCGTTTAGGCTGGGATGATAATACCAAAAATGTACAGGAAGTAGCCTTACGCTTGCAGGACGTAGGTATAAAAGCATTGACTATTCATGGCCGTACCCGCGCGCAGATGTATAAGGGCGCGGCAGACTGGACATTGATAAGTGAAATAAAAAAAGATCCTAATATTGACATTCCCATTTTTGGGAACGGTGATATTGATTCGCCCGAAAAAGCGGCTGCCTGGAGAATGGAATATGGTGTTGACGGTATGATGATAGGCAGGGCTGCTATTGGCTACCCATGGATATTCAGGGAAATAAAGCATTATTTTAAAACCGGCGAGCATTTGGATAAGCCTACTATGACCGAACGAATTGCCGCCTGTAAAACCCACCTGGAAAAATCAATAGAATGGAAAGGGCCAAAAACAGGGGTATTTGAAATGCGCAGGCATTATGCCAACTACTTTAAGGGCATTGCCGACTTTAAAGAATACCGTATGAAACTGGTTACTGCCGGTACTTTTGATGAACTGGAAGATATTTTAGCAGAAATTGAAAACAATCCTGAGTATGTAAATGTAGTATCAGCAATAGAATTATAATAGTTTGCTGATAAACTGTATTAAAAAAATTACTGATATAACTATTGTAATATCAAAAGCATAGTATATATTTGATTAAACGACATTATAACAGATGGTTACCTATATAACTGATGGGGTAAAAGTTTCAGTAGAAACTATTTATCAACCGGAATATTCTAATCCGTCTAATGATCACTTTATGTTTGCCTATAAGGTTAACATAGAGAACATAGGCAATTATGCAGTTCGTCTTTTAAGTCGGCATTGGTATATTTTTGACTCAAATGGCGCCAAGCGCCAGGTTGAAGGAGAAGGTGTGGTTGGCCAGCAGCCGATCATTGAACCCGGTAGTTCGCATGAGTATGTATCTGGTTGCAACTTAAAAACAGATATGGGTAGCATGAAAGGCGAATACCGGATGGCTCGCCTGTTGGATAATACGTTGTTTAATGTACAAATACCCGAGTTTTATTTGATAGCACCATATAGGATGAATTAATCCCTGCCTCTTAGCGAGATAATATTTAACAAAAGCTGGTTATTCGCATAATCGGCTTTTTATTTTTCTAAATGTCCCGTATGTCAACACTATATCACGCGCTAGAAATTTTTTTAACTTACTGTTAATTAATGGCATGTGGTTTGTACTGAATATTCAAAAGTACACCAAGTCATGAAGAAGATACTAATTGTAGATGATAATGCGTTTATTATAGAAGTGATGACCTATATATTAATGAGCAAGGGCTATGAAGTTACTGCTTTAAATAGCGGTGATATGGTATTTGATACGGTTAAGATAAGCCACCCCGATCTTATCATACTGGATGATTCATTGCCAGGGATGACCGGACGCCAGATCTGCCAGTTATTGAAACTAAATCACTCCACACAGTATCTTCCTGTTATTATGTGTTCAGCAAACGAAGATATTGATGATTCATTATTACAGCATGGCGCCCCAAATGACGTTTTACACAAACCTTTTGATATTAATTCGCTGGTTGATAAAGTAGAACTGCAGCTGGCGGCATAACTATATAATAGTGCGCGTTCGGCTGACCTCCAAGCGCAAATAATATAGTTAGGTTAATTCCTGCATTAATTTGTCAATAGCCTCCTTTAAAGCAGATAGTTCCTGTTCTAATTTTGCTACACGCTCTTCCAGTCCGCTTACTGATCCGGTAGGCATATCATCAGAAAAATCTTCATTGATATCCGGAACCCCGGTTAATAGATGAGCAAACCTCACTTCTTTTTGACCTACGCGTTTAGGTAGCTGCATTACATATGGCGGTTCGTCAGTTGATAATTTTTCTAATACCGCTTGAACCTCCTCTATCGATTCAAATTCATATAGCCTGCCTGAATTAGTATTTAATTCTCCCGGCGTTTGTGGGCCGCGTAGCATAAGCAGGCAAATTAGAGCTACTTCGGCAGGTACAACCGGAAATACAATGGCAAAATTATGCTTATACTTTACTGCACGGCTTGATCCCCCCGTGGCGGTAGATACCACACCACGCTTTTTTAAGGAGTTTAAGGCATGTACAACCGTTTCCTCGTCATATTGCACAACCGGCTTTCGCGATGTCTTTTGATTACAGGCTGCGGTAAGGCCATTAATGGTCATGGGGTAATAGTCGGGAGTTGTTTTACTTTTTTCCATTAATGCGCCCAAAACACGCAGTTCGGCAGCATCCAATACTGGTAAATCCATGCGGTAAATATAAACATCTGTATTTGTTCTGAACTGAATTTTTCATCATACCTGCCATACAAAAATTAAAAGCCCGCCACTACAAGGTAAAGATTTAGAAGAGTTTGCTATTGCTAATTGCTTTAAAAACCGGTTAATTTGTACCCGATGTCTTTATTCATTACCTCTTTAAATTCCGGAAGCAACGGTAACTGCTATTACATTGGTAATGAGCGGGAAGCCATTTTGGTGGATGCAGGTATATCCTGCCGGGAAACGGAAACCAGGATGAAACGGCTGGGCTTGTCTATGAATAAGGTAAAGGCCATTTTTATTTCGCATGAGCATTCCGACCATATTCGCGGCGTTACCGTGCTGGCCAAAAAATACCGGTTGCCGGTTTATATTACGCCGCTAACCTACCAGCATGGCGGTTTGTTTTTAGATGATGAGCTGGTTATACCTTTTTATGAACAGCAACCTATACTAATAGGTGAGCTTTGTATCACAGCCTTCCTTAAATTGCATGATGCCGCTCATCCTCATAGTTTTATCATTACCTGCCG
>JAQBOY010000059.1 GCA_028287805.1 Mucilaginibacter sp. | reverse complement strand
CCAATTGATTTTATCAGCACACATACCTATGGTGTAAAAAGCGGATTTTTAGATCTGACTGGAAATGTAGGCACCATTGTTAGCCGGGACAAAAATGCGGTTTCGTCAGACATGATCAGATCAGGGGAACTGATCAAAAAGTCGGTATTGCCTGATTTGGAATTGCATTATACAGAATGGAGCTCGTCCTACACGCCTACTGACCCGATACACGATAGCTATTTTGAAGCCGCCTATATTTTAGACAAAATTAGTAAGGCTTCAAAATATGTTAATTCCATGTCGTACTGGACTTTTACCGATATTTTTGAAGAACAAGGCCCTCGTCTTAGGCCCTTTCATGGCGGTTTCGGCCTGTTAAATTACCAGGATATTAAAAAGCCGGCCTATTATGCTTATACCTTTTTAAATAAACTGGGTAATACTGAATTAGAAAGCAATGATGAAAGTTCAATAGCATGCAAAGATAAAAATGGTGACGTGCAGGTTTTATTCTGGAACTTTACTATTACCCATCCGGGCGATACCGTAAATGATCAAACTTTTTATAAGCGTGATCTTCCTGCAAAACAAATTGCACCTGTTACGGTAAAAATAGATCATCTGCCAACAGGGAAATATAAATTGGAGGTTTATAAGGTGGGTTATCATGTTAATGACGCCTATGGAACTTACTTTAACTTAAAATCTCCTGATCAATTAACAAGGCAACAGGTAGCACTGATTAAACAGTCAAATGACGGAAAAGCGATTTCGTCGGCAATTGTTAATGTTTCGGGGAAACAAGAATTGTTTAAATCATTTCCAATGCGCGAAAATGATGTTTATTTCGTGACTATAAAAAAAATAAAATCGTAATTTAAAATACCATTATAATGCTTAGTAATTTAGAACAAACGTTCCGTTGGTTTGGCCCTTCAGATGCGGTCACATTAGCGGCTATCAAACAAACTGGCGCTACCGGAATTGTTAACGCTTTACATCATATCCCATCAGGAGTTGTATGGAGCCCGGAGGAGATAAAAAAACGCCATGATATTATAAAAGACGCCGGACTTACCTGGTCGGTAGTTGAAAGTGTGAACATTCATGAAAGTATAAAAACAGCCGGCAACGGACGTGATGAGGCGATTGAAAACTACATTACAACCTTAAAAAATCTGGCTGCTGCCAATATCAAAACGGTATGTTACAATTTTATGCCTGTTTTGGATTGGACACGCACCGATTTAGATTACAGATTGCCTAATAATGCTTCGGCTTTAAGATACCATGCAGCCGCTGTTATAGCGTTTGATCTGTATATATTAGAACGTCCCGGTGCATTTGATGAGTTTACGCCACAGCAGCAGCAGGAAGCAAAAGCCTACCTGGATAGCATTAATAAAAAAGAAAAAGAATTGCTGGTTAATACCATTATGGCTGGTTTACCCGGCACTGATGAGGTATTTACTATCTCTGAATTTAAAGAGCATCTTAAAAAATATGAGCATACCGATGCCCAAACATTAAAGGAAAACCTGGCCTATTTTTTACGGGCCATTATATCTGACGCGGAGCAAGCAGGCGTAAAAATGTGTATACACCCTGATGATCCGCCTTTCCCGATATTGGGTTTACCACGTGTAGTTTCAACGGAGAAGGACCTGGAGTATATTGTTAATGCAGCTCCTTCCAGCAGCAACGGCCTTACCTTTTGCACCGGTTCATTAGGTGCCCGTGGTGACAATGATTTGCCGGGGATAATGAGCAGGTTAGGAGCACATGTACACTTCCTGCATTTGCGCAATGTAAAACGCGAACCTGATGGCAGCTTTTATGAGGCAGATCATCTGGGCGGAAGTACTGACATGTATGCCGTAATGAAAAACATTATACTGGAACAAAAGAAAAGGCAAGACGCGGGAAGAGATGATATTGCTATCCCTATGCGCCCTGATCATGGCCATAAAATACTGGATGATTTTAATTATGATACCTATCCCGGATATTCTGTAGCCGGAAGAATGAAAGGCCTGGCAGAATTACGAGGACTGGAAATGGGTATTAAAAGAAGCTTGTACGATAAAATATAAATATATTAACAGCTTTATAAAACAAGAAATGCTCCGGTTAGCCGGAGCATTTCTTGTTTTAATTAACCCTGGTATATTATTATTGCCCTTTTAAAGCATTTAAAACCCCGGTATATGCCGGTTTTTTAGTAAAAGCGGCATCATATAGTAAAGGATTATCTACATATTTTTGAGAAGTAATAATCCAACTTTCCGGATCATCTACTCCCCAAATAGTAACACCATATTGCTGAGCTTTTGGTACATTAATTTTATAAGACCTTATGACGTAATGATACATAGTTGACTGTTGTGTTAACAGATCAGCAGTTGGTACAAAACCAGTGGTATTATTGGGGTTAATACGAACATCTAACTCTGATACGCGTACTTTTAAACCCGTGGCAGCCAGTTTTATAAACATAGCATCAATAGCTGATGTTGATGTATTTATACTCATGTGCATTTGCGTGCCTATACCATCAATACGCGCCCCCTTGCCCTGCAATTCTTTTACATAAGCTAAAAGAGAATCCAGCTTTACACTATTTGATTCCAGGTTATAATCATTAATAAACAGTAACGCATTGGGGTCTGTTGCTTTAGCATACTGAAAAGCTTTTAAAGCATAATTTCTTCCCAGGTAATCAGACCAGTAAAAAACACCTGGTGTTCCGGCAGGTGAGCCTGAGTTAGTGTTGGCGCTGGTACGTAAACCACTGGCTCCGTCACTCATGGGTTCATTTACTACATCCCATGCTTTAACTTTACCGGCATAATGAGTAAGCATACCGGTTATAAACGTATTCAACGCACCGTCAACATTTGCCGCTATTTGTGTTTTGGTTAGAAGCACCGTTGCGGTTGAATTAACCGTTACGTTATCAATATTATAGGTACCTGCCGCAGGGAAATTAAACCTTATCTGCGGTGCTGTTTCGGTAGATGGCAAAGTAAAAGTAGTAGTATATAAAGCCCAGGAAGAAGTTGTTGTGAAGGTGATATCCCCATCATAATTTGTTCCCTGCATTACTAATTTAATTAAGCCCGCTCCTTTAGCATAAAAGCTAACCTTATAGGTATTTCCGGCTGTGCCTGCAAATGCATCATTTACCGCCTGTATACTATAACTATAAGGGCCAGGAGTAGTTACCGCCACTTTTAACGATTGTGTACCATCCTGGGCAGTTGTATTATCTAAGGTAATAGCCGCAGATGTAGGAGCAGCTGTGCTTACCTGTGTAAACCAGTTAGTGCTGATACCGCTTTCAAAACTACCGTTTAATATAAGGTTAGTTGTGGAGGCTGTACTACCCACGGTAAGAGAATTCAAATAATTACTATTTTGATTTTGGTGCCAACATAAGGTATGACCATAAACCTGCAAACCTGCTGATGCACAAAGTGCATAAAGGGCATCAGCCGCTGTAAAGTTGAGCGAACCATCATTTTGTACAATAGCGCCATGTTTCATAGCATAATCAAAGGTCACCGCATCTCCCTGGCTCTTCACTATGGATGCATAAGCAGAGCCATTGGTCATTTCGGTATTACTAACGGCAAACCCCAGCAAAAAACCGGCAGATCCTTTAAGCGTGCTGGTGTCTGTAGTAGTGATTGTAGTTGAAGGGCCGGGACTGTTTTTTTTACTGCATGAACTTAAAGCGATAGCCACTATAGCAGCCAAGCTTGAAAATTTTAATATACTTCTCACAATATATTATTTAGGTAAAAAATGGGGTTAAAAAAAAACAAGATGTATTTTAAGTATACATCTTGCTTTTTTACTTCTCATTTTAGTTAATATTAATAGCCTGGGTTTTGAGGATAGGCAGGGCCTGAAACAACAGTTTGAATTTCTTGTATTGGTATTGGCCTTAAAACATGGAATGCCTGTATATTCGCACCAGCCTCAGGGTTGTACATTTTAACCCTTCTTAGTAATTGCCCTGTACGGGTAAGGTCATACCATCTGCGCAGATCACCATAATACTCACGAGTATACTCATCTAATATTAGATCCATACCGCACTGACCAGAACCTACAGCTGTATTATTTGGTATAGATAATAGTGCCCTTTGGGCAGGAGTTAAATCCATAGCGGCAGCATTTACAGCATTTGCAGAACCCTGATTAGCAGCAGTTACTTTAAAGGCACTTGCAGGTATATAAGTCCCATCGGCAGGTGTACGGTA
Organism: Mucilaginibacter sp.; assembly: GCA_028287805.1. Lineage (GTDB taxonomy): Bacteria > Bacteroidota > Bacteroidia > Sphingobacteriales > Sphingobacteriaceae > Mucilaginibacter. The sequence continues at coordinate 5,895 of JAQBOY010000059.1, read as the reverse complement.
AGCAGCTCTTTCTCTAATCACATTGAGTGATGCAGCAGCGGCATTAACGTTGCCTAACATATAATTGGCTTCAGCATTCATCATATATACTTCAGAAAACCTTAACTCAACTACCGGCCTGGTAGAAAAATCATTCATTGTTAACCTTCCGGTTTTATCATCAAACTTCTTAACAGTAGGAAAAACCACGTTGCTGTATTGATCAATTGATGTCATCATTCCCTTAAAAGAATTTCTTCTTGCAAGAGGAATTTGTGAATTTAACAACTGCGGGAATAAGATACCGGTATCACCATTAAGAGGCGGTATATAGGTAGTTGTTGAAGTAGGTGTAGTAGGTATTAAAGCTCCTTTTAGTGTTTTACCATCAGTTTGAAGACCTGGAGGCGTTGTTTGATTACAGATCCAGAATGTTTGGAAAGTAGCGTCAAAACGTGAATCATGTACCTGATCAGCAAAAGCATACTGGATAGTATAAGCCGTATTTGGCCTGGAGCGGATATAAGGGCGACCATTATACATATCCCTAAATTCAGGGCTGGGACCTGTAACTTTCTGTGGTACACTCGCATCTGAATTAACACCTGCATTTGAAATATAATTCCACCTGAAGAATACAGGTAGCTGATTCAAGCCCCTTCCACCTGATGAACCTACATTATAGTTACTATAGGTTGGATCTGCGCCCATATCAAATGCAAACATATTTTCCTTGCCATAGTCATTAGCCTGATCCATAGCTTGTGCATAATCAGGCCATAAACCCAGTCCATAAACAGACTGATTAGTGATAAGGTTGGATGTTATATCAGCCGCTTTTTGAAAATCGCCAGCTACCGCCGCAGCCGTATAACCTCTTGTTAAATAAACTTTGGCTAAGTAAGCCTGAGCTACAGCAACAGTACCAGTTTTTCCTATACCTGTACCAGAGAATGGATCAGTTGATGTTACCGTATTTGGTAAATCTGCAGAAGCATCGGTCAGATCCTGTATGATTTGGGCATATACAGCAGACAAAGACGCGGGCTGATCAGCTGTGGTAGCTTGTGTGATAAAAGTTGTATGCAAAGGTATACCACTGTTTGTCGCCTCAGTAACACCACCGGCGCTTGAGGTAGCTCCATAGGTTGTTACCAGGTAATAATAGATAAACGCTCTTAAAAATTTAGCCTGTGCAATATATAACTTTTTACTAGAGGCATCCATAGTAGTACTTTGGGTTGAATATTGAATAGCAGCGTTTAAGGTATTAATATCCTGGTACATTGAAGACCAGGAAACCGTGTTACCGCTATTTAAACCATTATATGTAGCAAACACGGTAGTAGTTGCCGAACCACCAAATTGCTGCTCGTCAGTACCAGAATAAAAGCCTATAACGTTTCCCTCTGATGAATAAAAATAACGCAAGTCTGAATAAACACCGGTTATAGCAGAAAAAGCACCAGTTTGAGTAGCTAAAAAAGGAGCATACTCGTTAGATTTGGGATTTTCCTGTAACAGCTTTTTACAGCTTGAGGCCGTCATTATCAGTGCAAGAGCAACGATAAATGATATTTTTTGAATTATTTTCATAGTAATATTTTTAAAATAGTTAGAATTTTAAGTTAATACCCAAAATAAAGTTACGTGTTGTAGGATCACTAAGGTAGTTAACAGTAGGAGCACGGCCTGCAGCTGCACTACCACCATTTTGTCCTGCAATAGGTGTTCCATTTGCAGCCTGACCATAAGAGTTTGATTCGGGATCAATACCGTCGTCAACTTTGCGTAAAGGCGCATAAATAACGAACGGATTTGTACAATTCAGGTATACCCTCAATGAGCTTATGCCCGCACGTGAAAGCAATTTAGATGGCAGGGTATAACCTAAGTTAATACTACGAGCTTTGATCCATGAACCATCCTGGTACTGTGTTGTTGAACCATATAAATAACTTTGGTTATTGTCGTTTGGTTCAGGCCATGTACCACCCTGGTTGGTTGGTGTCCAGTAATTTACATAAGGCTGGGTATGCCTGCCGGTACCTAAAAAGGCCCAACCACCTGCCGAACCACCGCTACCCAGGTAAGGCACAGTCGTCATCACACCCATCCTTGCCTGTATTACTATAGAAAGATCAACGTTTTTATAAGTGAACCTGTTGGTTAATCCACCGGTATATTGTGGTTGAAAAGTACCTATAATTACGTTGTCTGTTTGGTTAATAACACCATCGCCGTTTACATCCTGTACTCTTATCTGTCCGGGATATTGTTTGGGTGAGGTTTGCGCGCTTACAGGCAGATACACAGGGCCTGCTGTCTGACTCTTAGAAGGATCTATGCCCGGAGAGTTGGATATTTGCCAGATGCCAATTTTTTTATTGTCATAAATTACGTTTAAAGGCCACCCTACAAACTCACCATTAGCAGGTAGTGCCTGTATGCCGTTTGGAAGCGCCACTATGTGTTCACGACTGAAAGCGATATTAAAATCAGTTGTCCAGCTGAAACCTCCCTTATTTTGAAAATTAATACTACTCAATGAAATTTCAAGTCCTTTATTTGCTGATGAACCCAGATTTGATATTTGACTTGTAACACCAATGGTTGCAGGCAAAGCGTTTGGTAAAAGTATACCGGTTGTTTTTTCTGAATATACATCAATGGTACCGGTTAAGCGATCCTTCAATATACCAAAATCCAATCCCATATTAAATTCAGCCGTTTTTTGCCAGGTTAAATTAGTATTGGCAAGTGTTCCTGCAAGGTATCCTATTGCGTTGCCGCTGGCTACACCACCATATTGATATTTTAAAGGTACGTTTGAGGAATTATTAAGGCTTAACACAGGTAATGTTTGGTATGGATTACCATTTAATGCTCCATTAGAAGTTACACCGTAACCTGCCCTTAATTTCAAATTATCAATCCAGGTATATTGTTGCATCCATTTTTCATTAGTAATGGTCCATGCCGCGCCTATAGCGGGATAGGCCAGGTATTGGTGACCCGCTGCCAGTGTTGAATTGGCATCCTGGCGAATGGTTGCTGTTAATGCATAACGGCCATCATAAGAATAATTGATACGCGCCATTTCAGATACCAAACCATACTCAGACCATGGTACTGTTACATTAGGTGCTGCATCATTCAAAAAGCTTCCCAAGCTAAGATTGGTATTCAGGTTAACATCTGCAGGTATATTTTGAGCTTGTAAATAAGTAGTCTGGTAATGATTCTTTTCAGAACTGAATAAACCCGTAAAAGTAATATGATGTTTTTGAGCAAACGTTTTATCGTAAGTCAGCAAGTTTTCAATAGTATAATGATAGCCATCAGTGTTAGTTGTTGATGCTGTAGTTTGACTTTGGTTAGTGATAGAGTTGCTCGAGTTAACTCCGTTGTACTGACCTTGCTGTGTTTGTGTAAAATCATAACCTAAGGTTAGCTTGTATTTCAAATCTTTAATAATAGTCCACTCGCCAAATAAGCTGCTGAAATTATGAAAGCTTCTGGTATTATTATAAAAAGCCGCTGAATTATATTTAGCATACAACGGGCTTGGAAAGCTGGAGTCGGTTTGGCCAGCATACGGAAATATGTCAAATGTACCATCAGGATTAAATATTGGCGATAAAGGTGTAGTTTGAGCAGCATTTAAACCTTGAAAACCGCCTGGCTGGTTATTATAAGTTAATGTATTGGTTACGTTAACACCCACCCTGATGGTCTTACTTACTTTATGGTCAATAACCGTTTGCAGACTGTATCTTTCCAAACGTTGGTTTGGTTCAACACCAGTTTCAACACGGTATCCTGCGCCTACGTTAAATGTGGTAGTTTCTGAACCACCAGAAATATTTAAATTTTGATCGGCCACATATGCGGTTTGATACAGGGCTTTCTGCCAGTTGGTATTTGTACCGTTAGCAAGCCCCTGCACTTCCAAAGGCGCTAAAGGATAAGTTTGAGTTGGACCAAAGCCTTGTAATACAGAACCCTGCAGGGCATCACTTTTTAACTGTGCATATTGAGTACCGTTAAGTACATGAAGATAATCTATAACATTTTCAACGCCATAATAAGCGTTTAAAGAGGTAATAGACCGCCCCGCGCGTCCCCTGTTGGTAGTTATCAGGATCACTCCGCCTGAACCTCTGGAACCATAAATTGCAGTTGCAGAAGCATCTTTTAAAACTTCAACGTTCTTAATATCTCCGGGGTTAATATCATTAATAGTGCCGGTATAAGGTACACCATCTACTACTAATAATGGTTGGTCGGCAGGGCTGTTAACGGCCGCGCCAATAGTACGGTTACCACGAATGTGAATAGTAGGTGTAGCACCCAGGCCACCGCTTGCAGCAACTACATCCAAACCCGAAACTTTACCTTGTAACTGGCTTGAAATATTGCTTGAAGGAACTTCGGCAAGTTGTGCCGCGTCCACTGAAGTTGTAGCACCGGTAACATCACGCTTGTTTTGCACACCATAACCTACTACCACCACTTCACTAAGGCTGTTGGCATCGTTAGCCAAAGGAATTGATCCTAAATTGGAACTATTGGGCTTTACCGGAACATCTACACTTACATAACCAATATAAGATATAGTGATTGCTGTTGTTGAAGCAGGCACATGTAAGGTAAAGTCCCCACTAATATTGGTAGTGGTAGCTGTTGTCGGCGTTGCCTTTATTTTAACGGTTGCCCCAATAAGTGGTTCGCCTTTTTGATCTACCACTTTTCCACGCAGCGTAATGCCCTGAGCAAAAATTGTTCCTGAAAACAAGCTCATGCTGATGAGCAAAAGCAATGTTTTCCAGCATTTGATAAGTTTAAGTTTTTCCATAATTAATTGATATAAATTGTTGCATTATTTTAAGGACTATTAAAATATGATTGTTTGTATTGGACATCGGGCAATTACTCAATGCTTTATAAATGACCTGATATTTTGAATGGAGCAATTAAAGGCTGAAGACCCGATTGCAGTTGGAATAATTTAGAGTCTGTTTTTTTCCATACTTGATATTTTATTTAGGGGTTAAATTGGTTATAATTGTTAAATTGACTGTTATAATTTAATGGGGTTGGTTTATATATTTTAATCGTGTTAATTCATTAAAAAAATTACGGCACATATTATTATAGATTACAGAATTTATGAATTGGCGCATAAAATCAGTATGTAGAAGCTTGGTTAAATTAGGTTACTAATCGGGATAAAAGTAAAAAGAAATTTTAAAAATGCAATCGATTGCAATAAATTTTTTTTTGCTGTTTTTCTGTATTTAAAAATTCTTTCAGGCAGCTTATGGAAATTTTATTCGTTTGATTCTTAAACAAATAAAAAAGTATCAATTTATTAATAACGCAATATTATTGTTGCGATTTTTTTAAAAAAAATTTTTTTCATCTTTTCTTAAAATTTGCAATATGGAGGCATTTATTTATGATTTTTTTATATTTCTATAAAAATTTGCCTGGTTTTTTAATTGTAAAATAATTGTTAGGCGTCGTAAATGATGTACCTCTGCCTAAATTTACCATATATTTGTAATCGATTGCAATAAACGTCGTAAATATTTACAAGCCTGATGAAGGGCGACTAACACAATCACTGGTATAACCAGCCAGTACCTTATATTATATATACATTTCAAATAATTATTCAAGCTTATGAAAATAAAAGTACTTAAGATAAAAACTACGGTTTTACTGTTTTTCATATTTGTTCTTTTCACTATTTATTCAAAAGGGATTAAGGCACAATCACGTGTTCAAAAGGGATTGAAGGATTATTATAAAGAATATTTTCCTATTGGAGTAGCCGTTTCTCCGCAATCGGTTAAAAACAAAGAAACGGCTGATTTTATATTAAGCCAATTCAACAGTTTAACACCCGAA
>JAQBOY010000044.1 GCA_028287805.1 Mucilaginibacter sp. | reverse complement strand
CAGGGAACCAATGCTAAAGAAGCTAAAGAATTGATTGATAATTCTGGTTTAAAAGTTTACTCGGCTATATTGCTTAAAGAAGCAGCTGAACAGGTAAAAGAAGTGTTGGCGTTGTAATTTAGAGATTTGGAGATTAGTTAATTAGTGACTAATCTGTTATAGTATAAAAAAGGGGATTTATAGTCCCCTTTTTTATTTGTGTGAACCTGGCTTTTTAGGATTAAAGGATGGCTTCCGTCCCGCAGTCCTCTCTGGTAGAGGACTCTTCGATGCGAACCCACTATTCAAATCATTAGCTTACATACGCACTGGCTTCAGTAGTGGCAACTGTGCTAACCTTACTGTAATCAGACACAAAGCTTTCCGCACTGCTGATAGCCATATCCATTTCAAAGTTTAACGGATACGGTGTATTCAATAAACTGCCTTTAGGTGCATACGGAAATAACTCTGCATAAGTCTGTATCTGACTCGGGCTTACCCTGCGGTAAATAAACATACGGTGAATGTCATCCGGATGTTGTAAGCCTGCAGCGCCTATCATTTGTATGGCACTGCCTACCGTTTGCTTCTGAAAATTAGCCACACGTGTTTTTTTATCTTCTATTACTAATCCTTTCATCAGGCTTTTGTTTTGTGTAGCTACGCCGGTTGGACAGGTGTTGCTATTACATTCCAATGCCTGTATGCATCCCAGGGCAAACATCATTCCACGTGCGCTGTTGCACATATCTGCACCTAAGGCAAAGTTCTTAACCAGGTCAAAACCTGTAGCGACTTTTCCTGAAGCAATGATCTTAATATGCTTTTTAAGGTCGAAGCCTGTAAGCGCATCATAAACAAAAGCTAATGCTTCCCGTAAAGGCATCCCTATGGAGTTAGCAAACTCCAGTGGCGCGGCACCGGTACCTCCCTCGCCTCCATCTACCGTAATAAAATCAGGATATATACCGGTTTTTATCATCGCCTTGCAAATAGACAGGAACTCACTTTTATGTCCTACACATAATTTAAAGCCAACAGGCTTGCCTCCGGAAAGATCACGCAGTTTTTTTATAAAATACATCATGGCTACCGGGTTGCTAAAAGCAGTATGAGTGGGCGGAGAAATTACATCCTCCCCCATTTCCACCAATCTGATTTTAGCAATTTCCGGTGTAACTTTTGCTGCCGGTAAAATACCGCCATGACCCGGTTTGGCGCCCTGGGATAATTTGATCTCAATCATTTTTACCTGGGGTAAAACGGCACGTTCTGCAAAAGCCTCGTAATTTATAGTTCCATCATGATGGCGGCAGCTAAAGTACCCCGTACCAATCTGCCATATAATATCACCACCTGGTTGTAAATGGTAATGACTTAAACCACCTTCGCCGGTATTATGAGCAAAATTGCCAATCTTAGCACCACTGTTTAAAGCCAAAATAGCATTCTGACTTAACGAGCCAAAACTCATTGCCGATATATTAAATACACTTGCCGAATATGGCTGTTTACAAGCCGGGCCGCCTACTATAATTCTGGGAGAAAGATCAAGCTTACTATGGTCAATTGCCGCTATACTATGGTTAAGCCATTCATAACCGTTTTGGTACACATCCAGCTCCGTACCAAATGGACTGGTATCGTCCACCTTTTTAGCACGCTGGTAAATTACGCTGCGGTTTTGGCGGTTAAAAGGTGTACCGTTAGTATCACTTTCTATAAAATACTGGTATATTTTGGGCCGAAGGTCTTCCATTAAAAACCGTAGGCGACCAAAAACAGGGAAATTACGTTCAATAGTATGCCTTTTTTGTAAAAGGTCATAAAAACCTAAAATAAACAGCGGACCAAATATAACAAATGACCACACGGCGGGCGGCCATAATATACTCCACCCTGTTAATACGGCTATAATTATAATAGAAGATACGATAAAAAGTTTTCTCACTTGCTATACTGTTTTTGGTAAATCTAAAGGTTTCTATGGAAACAAAACCATAATAACGTGGTTAAGCCTTTATTCAATGTTGATAAAGTGTAAATTTAACAAATAATTTACATGTTTAAACATCTATTTTAATATATTTGTTATCATTTTAATTAACAAAAAAACAATCATGGCAACACAAACAGCAACAAAATGGGTAATTGATCCGATGCATACAGAGGTTCATTTTAAGGTAAAACACCTGGTAATATCAACCGTAACCGGTTCTTTTAAAATGTTTGACGGACACTTAGAAACAGAAAATGACGATTTTGAAGATGCTAAAGTTGAATTTTCAATTGACGCCAGCAGTGTAGATACTAACCAGGATCAACGCGACGGGCATTTAAAATCTCCCGAATTCTTTGATGTGGAGAAATATCCAAAAATATCATTTAAATCAACTTCCTTTAAAAAAACAGGCGGTAATGAATATGTGCTTAAAGGCGACCTGACTATTAAAGATGTTACCAAACCGGTTACCTTAAATGTAGAGCATGGCGGTTCGGCTACCGATTTTTATGGCAATGTTAAAACAGGATTTGAAATTACCGGAAAAATTAACCGTAGAGATTTTGGATTGACCTGGGAAGGAATAACAGAGGCTGGCTCAATAGTTGCTGGCGATGAAATTAAACTGATTATAAACGCACAGTTCGCTAAGCAAGCTTAATTAAGTTGAAATAGTTATAAAAGTTATAATAAGTTAAAAAGGTTAGGGATATTAGCTTAACCTTTTTTACTTTACAACCATTCAACCTTTATAACTTTTACAACACCTACAACCAATGTTAATAAAAATCTACCCGGAAAATCCAAACCCTAAGGCTATAGACCAGGTAGTACAGGTATTACGCAGAGGCGGGCTTATCATCTATCCTACCGATACCGTATACGGATTGGGATGTGATATTACTAATCATAAAGCTATTGAGGCTATTTGCAGGATAAGGAATATAAAGCCTGAAAAAGCTAATTTCTCTTTTATCTGCTATGATCTGAGTCATATCTCTGATTATATCAAGCCTATAGATAACACTACGTTCAGAGTGCTAAAAAAAGCCTTGCCGGGGCCGTTTACCTTTATTTTTAATGCCAGCCATAAGGTACCCAAACTGTTAAGCTCTAATAAAAAAACGGTTGGTATCAGGGTTCCTGATAATAATATAGCCCGCTGTATTGTAAAGGAGTTGGGCAATCCCATTGTATCTACCTCCATAAAAGATGAAGATGAGATTATTGAATACTCCACGGATCCTGAACTGATTCACGAAAAATATGAACACCTGGTTGACCTGGTAATTGACGGTGGTTACGGCGACAATGTTGCCTCTACCGTGGTAGATTGTACCTCGGGCGACTTTGAGGTTATCCGTGAAGGCAAGGGGGAACTGGAAATGTTTTTATAAGTTTTCCGTATCATCCTGGTGCTATCTTAGCGTTATTGCAAGGAACGATCCGCCAGCCGGCGACTACAATATATGATAACGTCATTGCGAGGTACGAAGCAATCCCTAATGAGACAAGCTCAGCTTAAAAATAAAATAACGTCATTACGAGGTACGAAACAATCTCTAATGAGACAAGCTCAGCTTAAAAATAAAAAAGCGTCATTGCAAGGCACAAAGCAACCCTAATGAGCCAGGCTCAGCTTAAAAATAAAAGCGTCATTGCGAGATACGAAGCAATCCCTAATGAGACAGGCTCAGCTTAAAAAAATAAAAAAGCGTCATTGCGGTATGAAACAATCTCTAATAAGACAGGCTCAGCTTAAAAATAAAAAAGCGTCATTGCGAGGTACGAAGCAATCTCTAATGAGACAGGCGGCGAATAATTACGGCCTTATTGACTTTATAAACTCAGGTATTTTCTCTAAATAATTCTCTTCCTCTAAAAGCTTTACAAACGCGCTGCCTACTATGGCGCCACTTGCATATTCACATGCTTTTTTAAAGGATTTATTATCAGATATACCAAATCCAATAACCGTTGGATTATTTAATTGCATAGCTTTAATACGCTGATAATAAGCTTCAATACTACCAGATACATTTAAATTACCCCCTGTTATGGATGAGGATGAAAGCAGGTATATAAAGCTGTTGCTCAACTCGTCAATTTTACGGATACGCTCTTCAGAAGTTTGCGGGGTAACCAGGAAAATATTGCTCAGATTATTATCCTTAAAAAAATCAGCATACATTTTTTCATATTCATACATTGGCAAATCCGGAACTATAACTCCGTCAACACCAACTTCAGCAGCCATTTTACAAAAACGTTCTACACCAAATTGCACTATAGGGTTTACATAACCCATTAATAAAATAGGAATGGTTACCCGTTTACGCAGATCCTTTAATTGCTCAAAAAGCAAATTAACGGTCATACCTTTATCCAGTGCCTGTTGTGAGCTATGCTGTATGGTTGGCCCATCCGCCACCGGATCAGAATATGGAAACCCAATTTCCAGGAAATCAACCCCGGCCTTTTCCAAAGCTTCAGCAATGGCCAGTGTAGTATTTATTTCCGGATATCCTGCTGTGTAGTAAATAGATAATAAATTATCCTTTTTTGTGGTGAAAAGTTGGTTTAGACGGTTCATTGATAGTTGTTATAGTTTTGTCTGAATCTGAGTTACAGGTTATTCTTTAATTCTAATTCTGACATTAAAAGTTAAAATATTTTATATAAGTATCCAGGTCCTTATCACCACGGCCAGAAAGACAAACTATTACGTTATCATCTGCCTTAAATTTCATTTTCTCCAATTGTGCAAAGGCATGTGCCGATTCAATGGCCGGTATAATCCCTTCCATTTGTGAACATAATAAACCTGCCTTTAAAGCTTCATCATCCGTAACACTTACATATTGCGCACGATTAATCTTATACAAATGCGCATGCTGAGGTCCAATACCAGGATAATCGAGCCCTGCGGATACAGAATAAGGCTCTACTACCTGTCCGTCGTCAGTTTGCATTAATATCGTACGGCTACCATGTAATACACCTTCACGCCCTAAAAATGTAGTAGCTGCAGAGTGACCGCTATCAACACCCTTTCCTGCTGCTTCAACCGCTACCAGCTTAACACTTTCATCATCCAAAAAATGATAGAACATACCCATCGCATTACTGCCGCCGCCTACACAGGCCAATACGTATTCAGGCAGTTCTTTACCGGTATGTTCTTTTAATTGCGCTTTAGCTTCTAATGATATGATAGATTGAAAGCGGGCAACCATATCAGGGTAAGGATACGGGCCTACTACCGAGCCTATAATATAATGGGTATCAACAGGATTGGCAATCCAATCACGCAACGCCTCATTGGTAGCGTCCTTTAAGGTTTTACTGCCTGATTTTGCGGGAACCACCGTAGCGCCAAGCATTTTCATACGGGCTACATTCGGGGCCTGACGCTCCATATCCACCTCGCCCATATAAACTACACATTCTATACCCTTTAAAGCACAAACCGTAGCTGTGGCAACCCCATGCTGGCCCGCGCCTGTTTCGGCAATAATACGTTTTTTGCCTAAACGCTGAGCCAGCAATATCTGGCCTATGGCATTGTTAATTTTATGCGAACCCGTATGGTTGAGATCTTCCCGTTTGAAAAATATATTGGCCCCATATTTTTCCGAATACCGTTTAGCATGATATAAAGGCGAAGGACGCCCCACATAATCTTTTAAAAGCTGATCAAACTCCTCTTTAAAACCGGCATCATTAATAATGTTTAAGTATTGCTGCCGCAATTCCTCCACATTCGGATACAGCATTTCCGGTATGTACGCGCCGCCAAAATCGCCGTAATAACCCTGTTCGTTAACTCCGTACTTCATTGGTATTATATTGTTTAATCATTTCAAATGCCTTTATTAATTTTTTTATGTCTTTTAGCCCCGGTGAGGTTTCAAACTGGCTGTTCAAATCAACTCCATAAAATTGCGGATGATTTATATGCTGCACTTCTTCCAGGTTAGCCACACTTAAGCCACCACTTAAAAAAAAGGGTATAGCTAATTTATATTTGTCCAATATACTCCAGTCAAAAGTTTTACCAGAACCGCCATGCAGATCTGTTTTTGTGTCGAACAGCAAATAATCAACATTGTTGGCATAAGCTTTTAATTGTTCAAAGTCAAAATCTTTATTCAAGCCAAAAGCTTTAATAACCTTTACTTTTTTTCTGAATGAGTTTGAAAAATCCGGACTTTCATCACCATGTAACTGGATAACGTTAAAATTATATTTATCAATTAATGCGTCAATTATTTCCGCTTTTTCATTTACAAACACCCCGGTTTTATCAATTGCTGCCGGTAAATACCCCAATGCATCAACAGATATAGCTTCAATAAACCTGGGCGAAGGCGCATAACATATAAAGCCCATGTAATCAGGTACTAATTCAGCTATTGCTTTAATATTTTCCGGGTCTTTTAAACCGCAAACTTTTATCTTCATTTTAATCTTCAAGCAAAGTTTTAAAACTTTTTAATGCTTTTTTATTTAACAAGGCCTCTTCTGCTTCATAAAAACAATCGCCAAACGATTTTTCAGGATGTATGGTTTTTATAGCCAGCGCGGCATTGGATAAAACTACATTATTTTGAGCTGTTGTAGCTCCGCCATTCAATACTTTCATAAAAATATCAGCAGACTCACTTACCGTTTGACCACCTGTTATCTCCATAGGATCTAACCGTTCAAAACCTAATTCTTCAATACTGTGTATTTTTTCACCTTCTGCCGAAAAGGTTTTAAAATCACAGGTTAATGAAACTTCGTCATATCCTTCCAGGGCATTTACAATAGTGTATTTACTATCCGATTTTTGGTACAGATATGCATATATCCGTGCAAGCTCTAAATTATAAACGCCTACTAACTGATAATTTGGTTTTGCCGGGTTAACCAGCGGCCCCAGCATGTTAAAAAATGTTTTAACACCCAGTTCTTTGCGAATTGGCGCTACAGTTTTCATTGCCGGATGAAACAAAGGGGCATGTAAAAAGCAGATATTGGCTTTATGTATGCTTGATTTTAGCTTATCAGCGTTATTAGTGAACTGATAACCTAAGTATTCCATAACGTTTGATGAGCCGCAGCCTGATGAAACACCATAATTACCATGTTTAGCAACTTTATAACCTGCACCGGCTACCACAAACGAAGCTAAAGTAGATATGTTAAACGTGTCTTTTCCATCACCACCGGTACCGCATAGATCAATCACTTCATTGGTTTCCAGATCAACAGGCAGGCATAAATCAAGCATAGCATCTCTAAACCCCTCCAACTCGTTTACGGTAATGCTGCGCATACAATAAGCCGTCATGAATGCCGCTATCTGGAAGTTATTATATTTACCCTGCGTTATAATAGTCAAAATATTTTTTGATTCTTCCCGGGTAAACGTTTTATTTTCAAAAAGATGGTTTAGTATATGTTTCATATCTATCCCTTAAAGGGAATTTAATTGAATAATGCTTAATTTATGTAAATAAAAAAGGGTTACCGTAGGCAACCCTTTATAAATATCATTTAATAATAACATAGGTTTGCCTTACGATTACTCGTTAAGCCACCACCAATTATTATTTAACACTTTAATGTTCATTTATGCAGCAAATATGGAAATAGTTTTGCCGAAAAACAAGCAGAAATGATAAATTTACTGTGTTAAGTTAATTAATTGATTAACAAACCCGAATTTAACTTATAGTTAATCAGCTTAACCAAACCAATCAACATCAATGGCTATAAACAAACGAAAGATTAATCCTGAAGATGACTTAGGATTTGGCCCACAACCGGTAATAAAAAACCAGCCTTTGATTAATAAAGACGGGTCGCCTAATGTAAAACGCAAAGGTTTGCCGCTATTTAATACAGCCAATAATTATCATACGCTTATTACTATGGGCTGGACAAAATTTTGGTTGCTGGTTTTAAGCGGTTACTTAGTGTTAAATATAATATTCGCTTTTATTTATCTGTCTTTTGGCCCCGATAGCCTTAATGGCACATCCGGAAATACCCGGTTCGACCATTTTATGGATGCCTTCTTTTTTTCGGCACAAACCATATCTACTGTAGGTTATGGGCATATAAGTCCTAAAGGAATGGGCACAAACAGTGTGGCGGCTTTAGAGTCAATGATGGGTTTACTGGCATTTGCATTGGCTACTGGTTTATTATACGGGCGTTTTTCAAAACCATCGGCGCAAATTATTTACAGCAAAAATATATTAGTAGCACCCTATCTTGAAAATGAAAAGGGTGTTATGTTCAGGCTGGCCAACATGCGTAAAAATATGCTGATAGATTTAGAGATAGAGATCATTTTTTCATTCAATGAAATCACTAATGGTAAAACAGTACGCAGATTTTACCCGCTTGAAGTAGAGCGGCGAAAGGTAAGTATTCTTACTATGAACTGGACGGTTGTTCATCCGCTTGACGAAAACAGCCCCCTTAAGGATATGACCAAGGAAGAGCTTGAAAAAGCCGAAGCCGGTTTTGCCATATTGCTTAAGGCATTTGATGATACATTTTCTCAAACTGTTAACTCACGTACCGCTTATCAAGCCCATGAAATTGTATGGGGCGCTAAATTTAAACCAGTATTTGACCGCGATGAAGATGGGCGGATAATTTTAGATTTAAGTAAGATAAGTGATCATGAGCCCTATGACTTTGAAAAATCAGGTAAAAGCTAAAGCAGATTAATTTATTTTAACAACGCATTTTTTTCCTTCGCGAACACATTATAAACCAGCTTGTCCAATATTCCGGGTATAAATTTACTTAGCGCTACGGTTAGCTTCCCCTGCCCTGTCATTATTAATGTTCTTGCACGGTTTTCAACGCCATCGGCAATAATTTTGGCTACTTCATCAGCAGTCATCATTTTTTCTTCGTGCAGAGTGCTTTCGCCTTGTTGTGTGCCATCTTTGTCTAAAGCTGTATTACGAATATTTGAAGCTGTAAAACCAGGACAGGCAGTTAATACGTGGACACCGGTTTTCAAATTCTCTACCCTTAAAGCATCTAAAAAACCATTCATGGCAAACTTTGAGGCAGAATAACCTGTTCTTCCGGGCAAACCCTTATAACCGGCTATAGAAGAAACGCCCACTATGCTGCCTTTTGTTTTTAATATTTCGGGCAGTGCATATTTGGTGCAATAAACAGTGCCCCAAAAATTTACATCCATTAACGTTTTTAATACTTTTACTTCGGCATCCTTAAACAAAGCCCGCATAGAAATACCGGCGTTGTTAATTAGCACATCAACTTTACCAAAAGTAAGCACGGCTTGTTTTACCAAATGTTCACATTCGGTTTCTATAGCTACATCACACTGAACAGCTACCGCTTTTATGGCATATTGCTGCTCAAGCGCCTGCGCTATTTCGCATAGGGTTACATATTGACGGGCAGCTAAAACCAAATTAGCGCCACGGGCCGCAAATTCATAAGCTAAAGATTTTCCGATTCCAGATGAAGCACCGGTAATAATTACAATTTTATCTTTCAATTTCATAAGTCGAAGCATACAACTGCGGTATGCCTTCTACTTTTATTTCAGGCATCTTAAACAGGTATTTAGCTGCGAAGATAAGCATAGCTCCATAAAAATTCTTAATATGCTGCCAGCTAAATTTAGCTTCTGTTTGACTTTTAAAATTGATAATATAGGTTTTTGGGAAATAATAGTTTTTAAAACCGGCAAGACGTATCCTGTATGACAAGTCAATATCATGACCATACTTTACAAAGCGTTCATCAAATAATCCAACTTCATTTAAAACAGACTTGCGCAAAAGCATATATGCCCCGTTCAATATATCTACTTCGGATGTTTGAAACTCTTCAACCCATGCTTTATGATTACGATTTGTTAAACGGGTTTTTGAGAAATGTTTAGTAAAACCTATTAACTTTAAAAATGTTGCCCAGGCATTAGTAAGTCCCCGGTTTGATTCGGGTAAAAAACGCCCCTGCGGAGATAACATGCGCACCCCAAGGCCACCTGCGGCAGTATGCACATCCATAAACTCAATAATCCTGTTTAAGGTTTCTTTGCCGCTTATTGTATCCGGATTGACTAGTAAAATATACTCTCCTCTGGCCAGTTTAATAGCTTGGTTGTATGCTTTTGCCACACCTTCATTTACAGTATTGGCTATAATATGAAACTGGGGGAAATCTTCCTGAAGCATTTCAACAGACATATCAGTTGAGGCATTATCAATTATAAAAATCTCATAATCAATAGCTTTTGCAGCATTAATTAAAGAGTTTAAACTCTGCCTAAGCAGATCACAAAGATTGTAATTGGCAATAATAACTGATAATTTCATACTTATCTGGATAGTGAATTTTCATACGGAACACGTGTAGCGATAGATCGCCCTAAAGTAATCTCATCTACGTACTCTAATTCACCCCCAAAAGCTATGCCACGGGCTATGGTTGAAATGTTAATATTAAAATGTTTTAAACGTTTATGTAAATAAAACAGGGTTGTATCTCCTTCCATAGTAGCACTTAAAGCAAAAATCACCTCTTTGGCTTCATTTTTATTTAAACGCTCAACTAAGGTGTCTACTTCTAGGTCTGACGGGCCAACGCCATCCATAGGGGAAATTAAGCCTCCTAATACATGGTACACTCCATTATATTGATTAGTATTTTCTACAGCCATCACATCACGTGTATCCTCAACCACACATATTAAACTTTGGTCGCGTTTAGGTGAAGCGCATATTTCACAAACTTTTTGATCTGAAATATTGTGGCAAATAGCGCAAAACTGTATCTCATTACGCAATTTGCTAACTGTACTGCTAAATCTCTCAACCTCAGCCTTATCCTGTTTAAGTAAATGCAGCACCAGGCGTAAAGCGGTTTTTTGACCTACGCCCGGCAGTTTAGCAAATTCAGCAACGGCATTCTCCAGCAACTTTGATGAAAAGTTCATTTTGCGAAGATAGGTATTAGTCCGAACGTCGGAAAGTCCCGAAGGATGAAAGATTGTGTGTTATGACTACTTTTTTAAATAAAGTTGTATTCATAACTTGTCGACGAATTAATGCTATGGATTTTAAATTCGAAACACTATTATTAAATTAATTAATTTCATCTTCCGGACTTACCGACTTTCGGAATTCCGTACTTAAAATAAAACTCATGTCACCCGGAATACTGCTCTCTTTCATCATCGGTTACTTTTTGGTATTACTGTTCATTTCCTGGATCACATCCAGAAAATCTACTGATAACGATACCTTTTTTATTGCCAACCGCAACTCAAAATGGTATTTGGTAGCTTTCGGTATGATTGGCACCGCGCTAAGCGGTGTAACATTTATTTCTGTTCCGGGTAAAGTGGGCGCGCCCAGCGGAGACCAGTTTGGTTATTTTCAGTTTGTTTTAGGCAATGCTGCCGGCTTTATCATTATCGCTTTAGTTTTACTGCCGCTTTATTACCGCATGCAGCTAACTTCCATATACAGTTATATTGAAAGCGCGTTAGGTAAGTGGAGCTATAAAACAGCGGCAGCTATCTTTTTAGTAAGCCGGATAATTGGTTCTTCTTTCAGGTTATACCTGGTGGTTATTGTCTTACAAAAGTTCATTTTTGATAGTTATCACGTTCCATTTGCAATAACGGTGTTGATTTGCCTGGTGCTGATATGGGCCTATACCTACAGGGGCGGATTAAAAACCATCATTATTACAGATAGTTTGCAAACCCTGTTTTTAGTTTCATCCGTTTTTCTGTCGTTATTTTTTATATGCCGCAGCCTGAATTTTAATTTATTTGAAGCTGCCGACGCGATAAAGAACAGCAGTTACTCTAAAATATTTTTCTTTAATGATTTTTTAAGCAGCCACCTGCATATTACCAAACAATTTTTAGGCGGGTTATTTATTACTGTTGGAATGGTTGGCCTTGATCAGGACCTGATGCAAAAAAACCTGAGCTTAAAAAACATTAAGGAGGCCCAAAAAAACATGTTCAGCTTTACGCTGGTTTTTGTTATCATCAATATTTTCTTTTTAAGTGTTGGGGCCCTGTTATATATTTATGCTGCACATTACGGCATACATGTTGAAAAAACCGATTACCTCTATCCTACCATTGCTTTAAAATATTTAGGAACTATACCCGCTGTTGTGTTTATGCTGGGTTTAACAGCCGCAACCTTTGCAACCACCGATTCGGCTTTAACCGCTTTAACCACTTCGTTTTGTGTTGACTTTTTAAACTTTGGCAAACACAAAGACATCAACAGCAAAAAAATGGTGCGTACACGCCATTTTGTACATATCGCTTTTTCGGGTATGTTGTTTTTAACTATTATTATTTTTAATGCTATAAATGACAAGGCTGTAGTAACCGCCATTTTTTCTGTCGCCTCCTACACTTACGGTCCGCTTTTGGGCTTATACTCATTTGGCTTATTTGTTAGCGGCAGGCAGGTAAAAGATAAGCTGGTACCTTTTATTTGTATAATATCACCAGCTGTTTGTTATTACCTTAGTACCCATTCGGCTAAACTATTTGGCTACACATTTGACAACGAACTTATACTGGTAAATGGATTTATTACATTTGCCGGGTTGTTGCTCACTTCGTCAGCTAAAACAAAAGCGGCAGCCCGATAATTATATAATACTTTAATTGATATTATGACCGGTGAAGAAAAAATAAGACACGCGTTTGAAAACAAAAACTGGCAGGAAATAAAGGTTACGGATTCCTGGCAGATATTTAAAATAATGGCCGAATTTGTTGACGGCTTTGAAAAACTGGCTAAAATTGGCCCGTGTGTATCCATATTTGGATCGGCCCGTACACATAACGATAATAAATATTACAAATTAGCCGAAGAAACCGCACGCCTGTTAACCGAACGTGGTTATGGCGTAATATCAGGCGGTGGCCCCGGTATAATGGAGGCTGCCAATAAAGGCGCTTATGAAGCCGGCGGTAAGTCTGTAGGCTTAAACATTGAATTACCATTTGAGCAATTTCACAATAAATATATCGACAGGGATAAAATACTGGAATTTGATTATTTCTTTATCCGCAAGGTAATGTTCATGAAATACTCACAGGGTTTTGTTGTTCTGCCTGGTGGATTTGGGACTATGGATGAATCATTTGAGGCTATTACGCTGATACAAACCGGTAAAATAGCCCGTTTCCCTATCATATTTTTAGGGGTTGATTACTGGGGTGGTTTATTTAACTGGGTACAGGAAAAAATGCTTGACCAGGAACATAACATTCACCCTGATGATCTGAACCTATATCGGGTGGTTGATACTGCTCAGGAAGCGGCTGAACATATATTCCGTTTCTATGATAAGTATGTATTAAAGCCTAACTTTTAATCAAATTCTTAAATTACTGCCTTTTTTTAAATTGTATTTTATATTTTATTGGCATGGCCCGAACGAATAAACAAGCTGCATTAGGTTTTATTTTTGTTACCCTACTAATTGATGTTACCGGCTTAGGCATTATTATTCCTGTTTTACCCAAATTAATAGAAACACTTATTCATGCCAATTTGAGCAATGCTTCAAGGTATGCCGGCCTGTTAACCCTGGCCTATGCAGTTATGCAGTTTTTGTTTGCACCTGTATTGGGCAATTTAAGTGACCGTTTTGGGCGACGCCCCGTATTGTTAGGTTCATTATTAGGCTTTGGTATTGATTATATATTCATGGCTTTTGCACCTTCAATTGGCTGGTTGTTTTTGGGGCGCGCCATTGCCGGTATTACAGGCGCCAGCTTTACTACCGCATCCGCATATATTGCAGATGTAAGTACACCCGAAAAACGCGCTCAAAACTTTGGAATGATAGGTGTAGCTTTTGGTGTAGGTTTCATTATTGGACCAGTTATAGGCGGCATATTAGGTAAATACAGTACACACCTCCCTTTTATAGCCGCTGCTGTTTTAGCCTTGTTAAATGCGCTTTATGGCTTTTTTGTATTACCCGAATCTTTAGATCATAAACACCGCAGGCCATTTGATATTAAAAGAGCTAATCCGCTGGGCTCCTTACTGCAGATAAAAAAGTACCCATCAGTATTAGGATTGGCTGCGTCATTGTTCTTAGTTTATTTTGCCGCTCAGGCGGTACAAAGCGTATGGACATTTTATACTATTAGCAAATTTGGCTGGAATGAAGCGTGGGTAGGCTATTCATTAGGTTTTGTGGGATTGATGGTAGCTATAGTTCAGGGAGGATTAATACGCGTTGCCATACCCAAACTGGGTCAGCAACGCAGTATATGGATCGGCCTGTTACTATATAGCATAGGGCTGTTATTATTCGCATTTGCCAGTAAGGGCTGGATGATGTTTGCTTTTATTGTTCCCTACGCTATGGGCGGCATTGCTGGCCCGGCATTACAGGGCGTTATGACGGAGCAGGTTCCGGCGAATGAACAGGGAGAATTACAAGGAGGCCTAACCAGTTTAGCCAGCTTAAGTTCCATATTCGGGCCCTGGATAATGACCTATATATTTTACTACTTTACCAAAACCAACGCGCCTTTATATTTACCCGGCGCGCCATTTATAATAGGAGCTGCATTAATGTTGTTAAGCACCCTGCTGGCAGTAAGAAGTTTTAAAAGAAACACAAATTAAAGTTAATGGTTATAATGACTGCTAAAGTAACATTGCTTTTTTAATTTTATGGATGACCAGCTTCCCCTGATTAACAAAACAACTAAAAATGGAGCTAAAAAAAAGCATTCAGCCGCGCTGGGGTTCATTTTTATAACAATTTTTATTGATGTACTGGGCTTAGGGATTATTATACCTGTATTACCAAAATTACTGGAAACATTAGGGCATGTTGATGTTAGCACAGCTTCAAAATATAGCGGCTGGCTAACTTTTGTTTATGCCACTATGCAATTACTTTTTGCATCAATAATGGGTAATTTGAGTGACAGGTTTGGCCGCCGGCCCGTTTTGCTCCTATCCTTGTTTGGGTTTAGTATTGATTATGTGTTTATGGCATTTGCACCCACTATTGCCTGGTTATTTGTAGGCCGGTTTATAGCCGGGATAACGGGGGCAAGTACCTCTACCGCTACTGCGTATATAGCAGATATCAGCACGGGGGATAAAAGAGATGCCAATTTTGGGTTAATCGGCGCCGCTTCGGGTTTTGGCTTCATCATTGGCATTGCATTAGGTGCGTATTTGGGCGCTATTAATATTAAGTTTCCTTTTATAGCTGCGGCGGCATTTGCACTTTTTAACGGGCTTTACGGGGTGTTTGTACTGCCCGAATCTTTAGCAGTCGAAAATCGCAGAAAATTTGAGTGGAAACGAGCTAACCCGATTGGTGCATTGGTTAGAATATTTACTAAACACAAAGGTTTAGCCGAATTGTTTGGTGCCATAACTTTAATTTACATAGGCCAAAAAGCCGTAGAGTATTTATTATCATTCTTTTTATTTGAAAAATTTGACTGGACACTCAGCAGTGTAGGTACACTGGGGATATTTATTGGCGTACTGCTGGTTGCCATTCAGGGCGGATTGATAAGATATACCATACCTAAATTTGGCCAGGAAAAAAATATTATGGCCGGTTTAATATTGTATGCTATTGGCCTGGCGCTCATAGCTTTTATTAACCGGGGATGGATGATGTACCTGGTTATGATACCTTATTGCCTGGGTGGCATATCAGGGCCGGCTTTACAGGGATTAACTACTAATAAGGTAGCTAAAAACGAACAAGGTGAATTGCAGGGG
The DNA here is from genome assembly GCA_028287805.1 of Mucilaginibacter sp. GTDB lineage: Bacteria > Bacteroidota > Bacteroidia > Sphingobacteriales > Sphingobacteriaceae > Mucilaginibacter. The sequence goes on along the minus strand of JAQBOY010000044.1, from coordinate 4,373 downwards.
GCAATAACTATTATTAATAGTTTAAGCGTTATTGTGGGCCCGCTGATATTTAGTTATATATTCTATCATTTTACCAATAAGCATACCGGATTTTATTTTCCCGGAGCACCTTATATACTGGCAGCTTTATTAATGCTCATCAGCACTGTTTTAGCTTTCAGGAGCTTTAAAAAAGATTAATCAGACAGATCATCCAAGCCGCTTACTCCGCCTGATATAACAAATTTCATCATATCGGCTGAGTTTTTATCAATTGGCTTTACTTTATCTGCCGAAATAATGATGACCTGACCTGCGAAAGAATAAGAGTAAGGAAAATACACGGCCACTTCCCCTGGTAAATTCAGCTTTGTCAGGTCTTTTTGTACCAGGAAGCCTATTTTTTTTAAGCCAAATTCATTTACCTCTACAATAACCGCTTCATTAAATTTCTTTTCATCGCCAACAAAGGCTTCAGTTAAATCTTTAATGGATGAATACAGGAAATTAAAAAAAGGCAACCGGTTTACCCAACGGTTAAACCAACCTTTTATAGGGTCTGTTACTACGTTGGTTACCAAGATACCGGCAATGAATATAACCACTACTACATTTAATATACCTAAGCCGGGTATATAAATTGGTTTACCTTTAGGATTTGTCCATAAAACATCACTTAAATTTAAAGCATTATCAATGCGGGAAACTGCCCAGAATATTAAAAAAGCGGCAGCGCCAAGTGGTACAACTACAATTAGTCCTTTAAAAAAATAGTTTATTAAAGCCGAAGCGATCTTTTTCATGGCAGGTTGATATTACTCATAAAAATACACTCTTTTTACCCGTTGCGAAATATTAGTTAGAATTTCATAAGGTATAGTGCCTATTTGAGTAGCTAACTCTTCAATTCTGACCTTATCATTAAATACAATTACTTCATCACCCTCGTTAACCTCTACCCCGCTTACATCAAGCATACACATATCCATGGTAATATTACCAACTGTAGGCACCAATATACCGTTGATCATCATTTTACCAACACCATTGCCAAAAGCGCGCAAATATCCGTCGGCATAACCTATACGCACTGTGGCTATTTTACCATCCTTTTTTAACACACCGCTGCGGCCATAACTAATGGTATCTCCCCCTAATATTTTTTTCACTTGCGCCACACTGGTTTTTAAACTTGCAATAGGCTGCAAGGCTCTATTAGAGGCCGGTACTGCCGCATCAATACCATACAAGCCTATACCCAGCCGTACCATGTCATATTGCGCATTTGGCCAGCGTGTAATGCCCGAGGTATTGCTCAAGTGTTTGATCACTTTATACCCCAGTGTTTTTTCAATTTGCTTTGTTGCTTTTTCAAACCGTTTGATCTGTTTTAAAGTAAAACTATCATGTTGTTCGGCTTCACTTGCTGCTAAATGCGAGAAAACAGAAAGCACGCGTATATATTTATTATGCTCCAGCAAGTCGCACAGCATTTCAGTCTCATGACCTTCAAAGCCTAAACGGTGCATTCCCGTATCAATTTTCAGGTGTATAGAATAATTGGAAATATTTCGGTGCTGTGCATACTTAATAAACTCATCAAACATATTAAAGCTATATATTACAGGCTCCAGTTTATATTTAACTAATGTATCAAACGCAGATGCTTCTGCATTTAACACTATTATAGGCAGCTCTATTCCGGTTTGGCGCAGGGAAACCCCTTCATCAATATAAGCCACTGCCAGGTAATCCACCTTATTATATTGCAGCATATTAGCCAGTTCAAAAGTGCCGCTTCCGTATGAGAATGCCTTAACCATAGCCATCACCTTTACACCTGGGTTTAACTTGGACCGGTAAAAATTAAGGTTATTTAATAAAGCATTAAGGTTGATCTCCATTACGGTTTCATGCGTTTTTTGGGTAAGTGCCCTGCTTATCCGCTCAAACTCGAAACTACGCGAACCTTTGATCAGGATGGTTTCATCCTTAAAATTAAGTGTATTTAAATTTTGGAGGAGGGTATTAGTATCCACATAAAAAAACTTTTCCTGAACATCAAAAAATTGCTGATGGCTCATTAAAGCATCACCCACCCCAATAAATTTATCAATCTTTTTTGTTTTGATCAGATCAGCCACCTGCTGGTATAAAACATCCTCCTTTAAACCGGATTGAAATATATCTGATAACACCAGCGTCTTTTTTTGATGCTGATTTTGCTGACTTAAAAAGCTAAGCGCAATCTCCAATGATTGTATGTCAGAATTATATGAATCATCAATTACAGAGCAATCATTTATACCTGTTTTAAGTTCCAGCCGCATACTTACCGGGGTAAGGCGTTCCAACCGTTTATCCGCTTCCTTAGGCGAATAACCCATTACCAGCATAGTAGCCCAGCAAACTATAGCATTTTCAACTGAAGCCTGATCTAAAAAAGGAATAAGACATTCAATTTCCTGTCCCTTATATTTTGCACGCAGGTAATAGTTTTTTGATATAACTGTTTCGCTAAAAACATACAGGTCGGCCTGTTTAAATTTCCGGCTCCAGGTAAAACAGTCACACGCCGGCATAAACTTTTTATAATCCAGTAACTGGTCGTAATTATGAACCAGCAGCCGGCAGTTTTTAAATAGTTTTAACTTCTCCAGTACTTTTTCTTTTCGGTTTACAAAACCCTCGTCATGTGCTGAACCTAAATGGGTTAAAACGCCAATTTCAGGCCTGATGACAGCTTCCAGCTTATCCATTTCGCCCGGCATGGAAATACCCGCCTCAAATATGCCCAGGTCATTCCCATCATTGATTTGCCATACAGAAAGCGGAACACCTATTTGCGAATTATAGCTTTTAGGATTACGTACAATATTTTTATCAGCAACCATTAATTGGTACAGCCATTCCTTAACAATTGTTTTCCCATTGCTGCCGGTAATACCAATTACCTGTAAGTTAAATTTACTGCGGTGATAGGCCGCTAATGTTTGTAAGGCTGCCAGCACATCGGGCACGATCAGAAAATTGGCATCGGGCAGTTTTAACTCAGGGCCTTGTTTTACCACAAAATTACGTATGCCCGCCGCATACGCCTCGGCCACAAACTCATGCCCATTGCGCCTGCCGCTTAAAGCGAAAAACAGGCTCTCTGCCGGGTTATTAATGCGCCGGCTATCCGTAAGCAGTATACTGATGCTGTTTTCATGTGCAATAGTGCCACTGGCATTGATAATTTGCTGAATTGTTGTAATGTTGTACTGGTTGCTAAGCATATTAGGCACGAATTTGCTTATATTTCTGCCAATAGAAGAATTTTTAACGAATTTTGGTTTTAAATGGACGTTCCGAAAGCAAAGAAAATAACTGATGAAAAAGTAGCGCTGGCAAAAGCAGAACATTATTGCGCTTACCAGGAACGTTCACAGCAGGAAGTAAGGGATAAATTATACGAATGGGGATTGTGGCCACAGGCGGTAGAAAACATTATTGTGCAATTAATAAGCAGCAATTTTTTAAATGAGGAACGTTTTGCAAAAGCTTATACCAAAGGGAAATTTAACCAGAAAGACTGGGGTAAGATCAAGATCAAACAGGGATTAAAGCTAAAGCAGGTTCCGGATGTTTTGATCAAAAAAGCCCTGGGAACTATTGACCCTGACAATTATTTTCAATCGCTGGAAAAGGTATTACAAAAGAAATCGGCATTAATTGCCGAAAAAGACCCCTATAAGCGTCGGTATAAACTCCAACAATACGCCATGAGCCGTGGATATGAGCTGGATTTGATTTTAGAAGTTTTGAAAGCCAGCGACTTATAAAAAATTAAAAAAAAATAAATGTTTTACTTGCAGAATATCCATTTCTATCTATATTTGCACTCCACAAACGCAAGGCATTCGGCAACGAAACTTTGAATTGTGACTAACCAACACAAATAGTTCAGTTGGTTTCTAATGCGAAAGTAGCTCAGTTGGTAGAGCACGACCTTGCCAAGGTCGGGGTCGCGAGTTCGAATCTCGTCTTTCGCTCTAAATCCCTTCTGACCAGCAGAAGGGATTTATTTTTAAAAGGTTAACGCCTGCCCAGGTGGTGGAACTGGTAGACACGCAGGACTTAAAATCCTGTTCCCGTCAAAGGAGTGCGGGTTCGATTCCCGCCCTGGGTACTGAACGGGAAAGACGTAATAAATCACGATCTTTCCCGTTTTTTTTCACTCCTAACATATTGTTAATCTGAAAGATAAGTACTACTACCTCGTTCAGCTTTCCGGTTCGATATTCATTTTTTTCAAATCGCAGTTTTTTCCGAAATATCGAACCAATTATCTCTCTTTTTTTTAGAACATTGCATTGTACATAAAGATTTTTCAGGTTAGAAAGCGCCTCTAT